>NZ_LSRW01000060.1:0-16449 GCF_003104955.1 Steroidobacter cummioxidans
AGTCGTTGCAAGGACAACTGCTCCTGCGTGGCGATGCTGGATACGATGAAGCTCGGCTGCTGTTGAATCCTTCCTTCGACAAACATCCGGCGCTCATCGTACAGCCGACGGACGTTTCCGACATTCAGAAGGCCGTGATTTTCGCGCGTCAACACAACCTGTTGCTGGCAGTGAAATGCGGCGGGCACAGTTTCTCCGGTCAATCGACCTGCGAGCGCGGCATGCAGATCGATCTGAAGGATTTTCGCGGCGCGGCGGTCGACACGGTGGCGCGTCGAGTGTCGGTCAAAGGCGGCAGCCTGTTGGGATCGGTGGATCGCGAGTCGATGACCCAAGGCTTGGTCACGCCGCTCGGCACTGTGTCGCACACAGGGGTAGGAGGGCTGACGCTCGGCGGCGGATTCGGACGAGTCGCGCGACGGTATGGGATGGCCATCGACAATCTCAACGCCATGGATGTGGTCACAGCCGATGGTCAGTTGCGTCATGCGAGCCAGAGCGAGAATCCGGATTTGTTCTGGGGGCTGCGCGGCGGCAGCGGCAACTTCGGCGTTGTCACCAATTTCCAGTTCAAGCTGCATCCGATGCAGCGGCAAGTCGTGGCCGGTAAATTGACATTCCCGGTCGAGAAAGCACGCGACCTGCTCACGATGTACGCGGACTACGCGCCGTCGGCGCCGGATGAATTGTATTTCGATCCGCTCATCGTGTTGCCGCCGGGCGGAGCGCAGGGCGCTGCGCAAGTGGATGTTTGCTACAGCGGACCCGCGGGGAAGGCGGAGTATGCGCTGGCACCTCTGCGCAAGATCGGAACTCCGATCAGCGACACCATCAAAGCCGTGGACTACGTGGAGCTGCAGCGATCGGGCGATTGGGCCGATGCGCGCATGATGGGCACGTATCTCAAGGGCGGGTTTATCGCAGAGATGCCCGGTGCGCTCATTGCCGCATTGATCGATGGACTCAAAGGCGATCCGCGGCGAACCACTGCCGTGTTCTTTCAGCATTGCGGTGGCGCCTGCGGTCGCGTGGCCGAGAATGCAACTGCGTTCGCACATCGATACGCGATTGCCAACATGATGACCCTCAGCGGTTGGCGACATGGTGTGGAGGATCCGGCCGATCACATCGAAGCAACGCGGCGTTATTGGTCGACGCTGGAGAAGTTCACGCGTGGCTTCTACGTGAACGACATGCCGCGAGAGGCGACGGCAAGCGACATCAATGCGAACTATCGCGGTAACTATACGAAGCTGGTGGCGGTGAAGACCAAGTACGATCCGTCGAATTTGTTTCGTTTGAATGCCAACGTTCAGCCGGCGCAGCGACGTAGCGCCTGAGAGGTGACTAGCGAATCAGATGTTCTCTTCCGCCAACCACTCCACCGCAGCCGCCTTGTCTTCATAGAAGACTCGATAGTCGCCGTCGCCAAATGCCAACCGGGCAAGAAACGCCAGCTTGGTATTTGGAACTACTATGGCGCGGCGGAGTTTCACATCGGTCAGCTGCTCGTCCAGCGACCGTTGCGCCCAGGGAATGCTGACCGGCGGCGGATCCATCTCGAGCGCATCGTATAGAACTTTCCGAACGCCGCTTTCACGGGCCAGCAGCAAGACTTCGGATTGACACTCCTGCAGCACTGCCTCGGTGGGACACCCCCGGACGCGGGCAATGATGAGGCTGTCGACCAGACCCACGGCGACTTGGTTTTGATGGGGCTCGCTCATGAGCGGCACAGTCTACAGTGATTTTTACGAATGCAACCCTGGCGTGCGACGGACCGTGTATTCAATGAGACTGAACACCGATGAGACATCATGAATATCAATGTACTCGTAGCGGAACCTAGCGGCACCGATTGGTCCGCGATTGCGAAGGGCATCCGACGACATTTACCTGAGGCGTCGATGCTACGTGTAAAAGATGGTGAGCAGGCGCTGCGCTTTCTGTTTCATCGCGGCCTGTTGACGGCCGAGCCGCCCGTGCCGGATCTGGTGCTACTGGCCGAGGAGCTGCCGTTGATTCCGGCGGCAGGCGTCATTGCACGCATGCGAATCGATCCTCGCACGCGCGCCACGCCTGTGATCGTGTTGCGTCGGGATCCGGAGGAGGAGGCGCTCGATCCTTATTGGGGCGGCGAGTTGCGTGCAGCGATGGTGACCGTGTGGGTTTCGGACGGGCTGGAAAGGCAGGTCGCCGACGCGGTGAATGACCTCTGCCAGCGGCGCCCGCCATTGCCGGAATGGCAAAAAGCACTGTCATTTCGTCAATAAAGTGGGGCCGACCGGGCAGCCTGCCTGGTTCTGCGTGACGTCGGATCTTCCTATCATAAGTGCCTGCCTCACAAGGCATTTGGACGAGGAAGAACTATGGTCGATTACGTCGGCATCGCGGACATTCAACACCTGGTGAACGAGCTCGGGCCCGGCGAGTTCATGGCGCGGCTCGCTACCCAGATCGAGGCGGACTATCGGCGCTGGGGTCAGTTCGAGAAGTCGGCGCGGCTGGCCAGTCATTCCGAGGTCGGCGTGATCGAGCTGATGCCCATCAGCGACGGCGAGCTGTACTCGTTCAAGTATGTGAATGGCCATCCCAAGAACACGAGTCTCGGTCTGCTCACGGTGACCGCATTCGGCGTGCTGGCGGAAGTTTCGACCGGTTATCCGGTGCTGCTGTCGGAGCTGACTGTAACGACTGCGCTGCGTACCGCCGCGATGTCGGCGCTCGCCGCCAAGTGGCTGGCACGGCCCAACAGCAAAACGATGGCGCTGATCGGCAACGGCGCGCAGAGCGAGTTCCAAGCCATCGCATTCCATCGCATCCTCGGCATCAACGAGCTGCGGCTGTATGACGTCGATCCGCGCGCCACTGCGAAGCTCGCTCAGAATCTTCGCTCCATTCCGGAGTTGCGGGATGTTTCATTGGTGCATGCGACGTCCAGTGAGGAAGCCGTACTCGGCGCCGACATCGTCACCACAGTCACGGCAGACAAACGTAACGCAGTGATCGTGACACCTTCCATGGTCGCACCCGGCATGCACTTGAATGCAGTGGGTGGCGATTGCCCGGGCAAGACCGAGCTGCACGCCGACATTCTGCGTCGAGCCGACACCCGGGTCGTCGTGGAATACGAGCCTCAGTCGCGCATCGAAGGTGAGATTCAGCAGATGCCGGCCGACTTTTCCGTCATCGAGTTTGCGGACATCGTCAACGGCGTGCAGCGAGGACGCGGTGCCGACAGCGAGATCACGGTGTTCGATTCAGTGGGCTTTGCGCTCGAGGACTACTCGGCGTTGAAGTTCCTGCACGAGCTGACTCGCGAGCATCCGGAGTTCTGCCGGCAGATCGATCTGGTGCCCGATCTGGAAGATCCGAAAGACTTGTTTGGCGGCACGCTCGGCGCCAGCAAGCGTCGGTTGCGGCGGGTGGCGTAGTCGAGCGCTACGTCCTGAATGTTTGTAGATGGATGCTGGTCTCGGTATTGCCGATCCCTTTGATCTTGCGGATGCGCTCCAGCACCTCGGAGAGCTCGGCGATCGATGCGGCATGTACCTCGGCCAGCAGATCCCATCTGCCGTTGGTGTCGTGAAGCGAGCTGACCGAAGGCTCGCCCAGCAGCCGGTTCACTACATCGCGCGTCTTGTCTCCCTCCACGGCGATGCTGATCCAGGCGCGAATTCCGCTGGGCTGCGAATGGGCGTGGACCTGCACTGAATAGCCCGCGATGACGCCGTTGGCTTCGAGCCGGGCAATCCGGTTCGCAATCGTGCCTCTGGAGACTCCCAGCTGCCTCGCCAGCGTCGCCGTCGGCGTCCTGGCATTCACGCGCAACAAGCCCAGCAGTTGATGGTCGAGCGCATCCAGCGCTGCGCTTTTGTCGTTGATCGTCTTGGGCTCGCTCTGCATTCGGCATAGATTACTCGGCGCAACGAAATCGAGCAAAACCTGCGACCATCGACTCCGTCGCGGCGTGGTCCAAGCGTCGGGGACAGCCCGTCCAACACGGCGGCTCAGGGAACGATGGCGAACGATCAACGCCTGCATCGATTTGCCATCCTGGCGCTGGTGGTCGGTGTCCATCTGCTGTTACTGATGCTGCCGTTGGATCTGAAGCTGCGCGAGTACCATGAGCCCGAGGGCAGTGCCAAGCGCACTCTGCTGTTCTTTCCACGCACGCCGGTCACCGAGCTCGAAGCTCAGCGAGAGCTGCGCCCGCCAGCTGAGCCGCAGATAAAGACAAACATCGTCGTCGACGTGCCGAGGACCATCAGTGTTGAGCCTGCGGTAGGATCTTCGACGCAGGGCTCGGCAATTACGCCATCCATCAATTGGAGCGAAGAGGCACGACGAGCGGCCGCGGCGGGCGCCGAAAAGGTGCCGGTCCCTGATCCAAGCAAGTGCGACTCCACAGGTCTCGGCGATCCTGCACTCCCCAATTGCAAGCCGCCGCCCGAATTCAAATGGGCCCCGCCGAAGGCCGGTTTCTCGAACGGCTTGCCTTACATGCGAGTGGGGGATCGTTGCGTGGTCGGTCTCGGCTTCTTCGGATGCGCGCTTGGCAAGCCGCCGGCCAGGGGCGATCTGTTCGAGGGCATGGACGATCCAAATCGCGCGCGCAGCTCGGTGCCCGAACCGAAGCAGTGATCTGGCGGAAGAGGCAGGAGTCGAACCTACCGAAGATGCATGGCACCTTCCGCCGGGTTTGAAGTCCGGGCACCCCGCCGGGGATGTTTCTCTTCCGGGACTATGGTGCGGCGGCCGAAGCGGCCTTGTCCAGCGGTAGTGAAAAGCTAACACGGCGTGCGGCGTTCATACGGCCGACTGCGTGCTACGCTACAGAGACCTCGCGGATTCGGATCCATGGCAACGCAGCCCATCAGTCCATTTCCCTCCGTCGATCGCATCGCGCGCTTCGAGGCCGTTGCAAGCCTGTGCGAGGTGTACGGCCGCAGCGCAGTGATCGATGCGATCAGAGCCGTGCTCGATGAGCATCGCACGCACCGGGAGGAGCCGGAATATCGGTCGCCAAGCGACGATGAGTTGTCGCGTCAGATCGCCGATCGCTTACATGATCGCGCCACACCACGACTGCGACGTGTGTTCAATCTGACCGGCACCGTACTGCACACGAATCTGGGTCGAACGCAGCTGTCTTCGCGAGCTATCGAACACGCCTCGATGGCGATGCGCGAGGCCTGCAATCTCGAGTTCGATCTCGACAGCGGCGGACGAGGCGAACGCGACAGTCTGATCGAAGACATTCTTGTCGAGCTGACCGGCGCGGAAGCGGCCACCGTAGTAAACAACAATGCGGCCGCCGTGCTGCTCGTGTTGGCCGCGTTGGCGCACAAGCGCGAAGTCGTACTCTCCCGCGGCGAGCTGGTCGAGATTGGCGGCGCGTTCCGCATTCCCGATGTCATGCGTAGCGCCAATACGCGATTGATCGAGGTGGGCACGACGAACTGCACGCATCCCAGCGATTATCAGCGCGCGATTGGCGCGAAGACGGCTGCGCTCATGAAAGTGCACATGAGCAACTACAAGATCAGCGGTTTCGTCGCTCATGTATCGGAAGCTGAAGTCGCCCATATCGCGCACGAGCATCAGCTGCCGCTCATTGTCGATCTGGGCGCGGGAAGCCTGATCGACCTGTCTGCACATGGCTTGCCCAAGGAACCGGTCGTGCGGGAAACGATTGCAAGCGGCGCCGACGTGGTCACGTTCAGCGGTGACAAGTTGCTCGGCGGCCCGCAGGCCGGTTTGATCGTTGGCAAGAGAGCTCTGCTCGATAAGATCAAACGGCATCCGTTGAAGCGGGCGTTGCGTGTGTCGAAACCCCTGCTTGCGGCACTCGAAGGAACATTACTGGCATATCGCACGCCCGATCTGCTGCTGCAGGAGTTGCCGACGTTGCGTTTGCTGACGCGGCCGGTTGATGAGATCGAAGCACTTGCCAACAGAGTGCTGCCGCACCTGGCGGCCGCACTTGGGACACAGTGGCAAGTCGATGTGACGCCAGTAGCGAGCCAGGTGGGCAGCGGCTCGCTGCCCATCGAAGTCATTCCGAGCATGGCGCTGATTTGCCGTCCCACGAGCGCCAAAGTCGGCTCGGCACTGAAACGTCTGGCGCGCGATCTGCGCCGGTTGCCGACACCCGTCATCGGACGCGTTGCCGATGATGCGCTGGTGCTCGATCTGCGCTGTCTGGAAGATGAGCAGGGATTCATTGCCCAACTCGGCCCGCTGGCCGCGAAGTGATCCTCATGAAGCCCACCGAAAAGTCTGCCGAGCCGCGTCTCAGCTCTTTGTCGCACGGTGGCGGTTGTGGCTGCAAGATCGCGCCGGGATTGCTGTCGCAGATTCTCAAAGGCACGTCTGCGCTGCCGATTCCTCCGCAGTTGATGGTCGGCATAGAAACATCGGACGACGCGGCTGTTTATCGGCTCAACGATGAGCAGGCGCTGATTGCAACCACCGACTTCTTCATGCCCATCGTCGACGATCCTTGCGACTTTGGCCGCATCGCTGCGACCAATGCGATCAGCGATGTCTATGCGATGGGCGGCCAGCCGATCATGGCGCTCGCGATCGTGGGCATGCCGATCAATGTGCTGTCGCCTGCGACGATTGGCCAGATTCTCGAAGGTGGCGCCTCGGTTTGTCGTGCCGCCAACATTCCAATTGCGGGCGGGCACAGCATCGACTCGGTCGAGCCGATCTACGGCTTGGTGGTGATGGGGCTCGCGCATCCCAGTCGCATCAAACGCAACGCCGATGCGCAGCCGGGTGATGCGCTGGTGCTGGGCAAGCCGCTGGGTGTCGGCGTGCTGTCTGCTGCTCTCAAGAAAGGAGCACTGGATGCCGCGGGCTACGAGCAGATGATGGCGACGACGACGAAGTTGAATACTCCAGGTCCCGAGCTGGCTGCGTTCTCTGGGGTGCACGCACTGACCGACGTGACGGGGTTTGGTCTTGCTGGTCACGCATTGGAGCTGGCGCGCGGTGCGCGATGCGACATTCAGATCGACTGGTCAGCGGTGCCATTGTTGAGCGGCACGCGGGAACTGGCGGCGCAAGGTTTTGTAACCGGCGCGTCGGGACGTAATTGGTCCGCCTATGGTGCCGAGGTGATCTTGCCGCCCACGTTTGCACCTGTAGATCAGGCTCTGCTCAGCGATCCGCAAACCAGCGGCGGACTGCTGGTGTCGTGCGCGCCGTCGGCAGTGGAGGAGGTGCTGACGGTCTTCCAGCGCCATGGCTTCGAGCTGGCGTCGAAGATCGGCTCGGTCACTGCGAAGAGTGCCGAGCCGACCTTGAGGTTGCGCCAATCAGACGCGGTCGAGATCAAAGCCGATAGTCGACCCCGATCAAGAATCCCCGACCGCGCAGGTCGTACTGAGTGAAATCGTACGGAGCGCGGATGCCCGGGAACGATGCGTCGTAGGGCGGCAGCTCGTCGAAGAGATTCTCGACCTTCGTGTACACGGTCAGCTTGTCCGATGCGGACGTCCAACCCGCATAGAGATCGAACTGCTCGTAGGAATCGACGCGAGTTTGCACAGCCCGCGCTGCGGTGCTGGCTCTCTGATCGTAGCCGCCGGTGTGATACCACGTGAGCGAGGTTCGGACGTTCGCGATATTCCACTCGGCCGTCGTCGTGGCTTTGTTACGAGGCAACGAGAACGATGCGGCCAGGTTGGTACCGGCATAGTCGACCAGCGGTCCGCCAGTGGTTTGCGGGCGGCGATAGTCGAGCACATGGGTATAGACGGCCGTGATGCCAAACTCGCCGACGTTGTCGGTCAGCCAGCGCTGGCGCAGTTCCACGTCGAGGCCGGACGTGGTCAGCTCGCTGAGATTCTGATAGCGGTTGTAAACAGCCAGCAACTTCCCGCGAGCGTCGCGCACCACATCTTCGGGACGATTGTTTTGCACGATCGTCGGGACGTTGTCGGTGCCGATCAGATTGTCGAGCTCGATGCGGTACCAATCGACGCTCAGGCTCGAGCCCTGCCACGGCGTCAGCACGACACCCAGGTTATAGCTGTGGGTACGTTCTGGATCGAGATTGGTATTGCCGACCGTGAAGTTGGTTGGATTCTGTCGCGAGCCCGGCACATCCGGATCGTAGGGATCGACCACCGAGCCATAGGAAATGTTGGTGCTGGCCGAGTTCTCCGACAGCGAAGGTGCCCGGAAGCCACGCGAAGCGGCGCCACGCACGGCCAACACATCCAGCGGCTGCCAACGCAAGCTGGCCTTCGGCGAGAAGGCGCTGCCGAAGTCGCTGTAGTAGTCGCCGCGACCCGCCAGCTGCAATTCCAGGGTGGAGAACACGGGGATGTTCACTTCCGCGTAGGCCGCGGTGACGTTGCGCTTGCCATCGACCGCTGCAATAGCGGGGCGGATCTGCTGGCCGGCGTCGATCTGCCACGGATTGCGTGAGACGAGTTCTTCTTCGCGCCACTCCACACCTGCGGCGAACCCGACCGATCCGGCCGGCAGGTCGAACAATTCGCCGGTGAGCTTGAAGTCGGCGCCATTCAAGCGCGAGTCCGCGGGACGCACCGTGCGCAAGCGAATCGAGTCGATGACGGACTGCGGCGTGCTCGAAGGATTGTGCAGGTTGTAGGTGCCGTTGGCCAAAGCCTCGAACAAGCCCCAGCGATTCGCGAAGCCGCCAGAGACCGTTTCTTCCTCTTTACTGCGCGCGCTGAAGACCGAGGCCTCCCAATCCCAGCGTTCGCCGCGACCGCGCAAGCCTGCGACGACCCGGTAGGCGTCCGAGCGATTGGTCTTCACCGACTGGCCCAGATCGAAGAACGTGTATTCGATCTGTGTGTCGACGCCGTAAGGATTGTAGGGGTTGCCCGCGGGCAGGACGGCAGGCACACCTTCGGCGAGTCCAGTATCGGCGTTCAACGCGAACCGGCCGCCTTCCAGCGTGAAATACGGGCTGGAGCCAAAGATCGAAGCGCCGCGAATGTGGCTGTAGATCACGTCGCCGAACGCGTCGATGTTGTCATTGATGCGCAGCGTGGCGTTGATGTAGCCCTGATAGCGCTCGGTGGACGGAATCAATGTGGTGTACGGGGCGAGATTGATCGCGCAGGTGTTGCCCGGCAAGCCGTCGATCGGCGCACTGGCGGTCAATTGCATGCCTTGGGGGCAGTTGCCTTGAGCGTCGAGCAGCGGCACGGAAGCGCCGTTCACCAGGAAGCGAGCACCCTTCGCGCTCCAGCCGTTCCAGCGGCCGCCCGGCGAATCGGTGTAGATGCCCGAGCGGGTGAGGTCGCGCTGATCCTGATCCAGGCGGTCGCGATCGTACGCTTCGAAGCTGAAGAGCACGTTGTAGCCGTCGCTGTTCTTATCGCCAATGCCGCCGAGGAAGCGGGCGCGCTGCGAATCGAGGCCGCCGTTATCGGTGGTGCCGAAGCTGCCGCCGGCTTCGAAACCCTGGAAGTTCTGGCGCGTGATGATATTGACCACGCCGGCGACGGCATCGGAGCCGTACACCGCGGAGGCACCGTCCTTCAGCACGTCGATGCGCTCGACGGCGACCATCGGCAGGGCATTGAGATTGACGAACGTGTCGGACAGGCCGTTTGACGGAAAACCGTAATTGGCAAGCCGGCGGCCGTTGAGCAGCACCAGCGTGTTCTTCTGCGACAAGCCGCGCAGACCGATGCCCGCGGCGCCTGCTGCCCAGCCGCTGTTGCTGGTTTCGTTGGTGGCGTTGCCTGTGTTCGCGGAGACCGAACGAAGCACATCCGCCACCGTGATCTTCGCCGACGTTTCCAGCTCCTCGCGCCCGATGATCTGCACCGGATTGGGGGCGTCGGTGGCGGCGCGCCTGATGTTCGAGCCGGTCACGACGATGGTAGCCAGCGTCTCATCGCTCGCCGCGGCGGTGTTTTGTGTTTGAGAGACGGCTTCACAGCTCACCACGCTGCCGAGAACGGCCGTGAGCGCAGCGGAGAGTGGTGTGAGTCGACGCATGTAACTACCTTGGAGCCAGACAAATTGGGGGCGCTAAGGTAGCGATGTGTACTCGTCAGTAAAAATACCCGTTTGGCATCACATCATGATTTGTGACCCTCGGTGACCGAAATCAAACCGGTCCCGGCAGCGGCGATGCTAGGCTACAGCGCATGAAGACGACTCTGGCTTGTCTCGCGGCCCTGATCGGCGTCACCTCATTCACTGCGGTTTGCGCAGACTCCGCAGCCTCCGTAGATCCCAAACGCCTGTCCGAGATCGTTCGCGTGCTCGCATCGGACGAGTTCGAGGGACGCGCGCCTGGGACGCAAGGCGAGACCAAGACCATCGATTATCTGGTCAAGTCGTTTCGCAGCCTGGGTCTGGAGCCGGGCGGGGCGAACGGGTCCTTTACGCAGGACGTGCCGTTGCTGCGAACCCAGGTGGAAACGCCGCGCGCCTTGCAGATGACGACCAATGGCAAGGTGCGGCCGATGATCCGGGCGAAGGACATCTACTTCAGCACCGTGCGGGACTCACAGCAGATTGCGATCAAGGACGCGCCGCTGGTGTTCGTGGGTTACGGCGTCACCGCGCCCGAGCGTCAATGGGACGACTATAAAGGTGTCGATCTGCGCGGCAAGGTCGCGGTGTTTCTGGTCAACGATCCGGATTTCTCGGCGCTGCCCGGTGAGCCTGTGGTTGGCAAGTTCGGCTCGCGTCGCATGACGTACTACGGCCGCTGGACCTACAAGTACGAGGAAGCAGCGAGACGAGGCGCGATCGCGGCGCTCATCGTTCACGATACCGACGGCGCGGGTTACGGCTGGTCGACGGTGATTGCGCCGGGCGGTGAGAACTATGCACTGGTCTATGAGGATGCCGCCACAGCGCCCCCGACTCTGAGCTTGCAGGGCTGGTTGGAAGGCGCCGCGGCCACGGACTTGTTTCGTAGCGCCGGCCTGGATCTGGCCGACCAGCGTCGCAAAGCGCGCCGCGCAGATTTCAAGCCAGTGCAGCTGAAGGGCACGACGTTCACCGCCGACGTGCCGGTGACGACCGTGAAAAGCATCAGTCACAACGTGCTGGCGAAGATCACCGGCAGCGAGCATCCCGATGAGACAGTGATGCTGGCGGGGCACTGGGACGCGTATGGCCTCGGCGCGCCCGATGCGCAGGGACGAAGGGTTCGGCCAGGCGCCAATGACGATGCGCTCGGGATCGCCGGAGTGGTCGAGCTTGCGCGCCTGTTCAAGGCCGGACCTCCGCCCAAACGCACGCTGGTGTTCGCGGCGTGGACCGCTGAGGAACGCGGTCTCATCGGCTCGCAGGCCTATGCGTCGAACCCGGTGTATCCGTTGTCGAAGACCGTGGCGAATCTGACGCTCGACGTGCTGCAGACCGCAGGTTTGTCGCGCGATGTTTTGTTGGTGGGCGCAGGTCAGAGCGATCTCGAAGACGACCTCGCGCGGGCTGCCAAGAGCCAAGATAGAACTATCACGCCGGAAACGTTGCCCGAGCGGGGCTTGTTCTATCGTGCCGATCATTTCTCACTGGCTCGACAAGGCGTGCCGGTGCTGTTGCTGATGGCGCTCAGCGGCGCTCCCGATCTGCGCGAGGGCGGGCGCGCCGCAGGTGAGAAATGGCTGACAGACTATATGCGCTGCTATCACCAGACCTGCGACTCATGGGATGCGAGCTGGGATTTGCGCGGGGCGGCGCAAGATGTCGAGTTGTTTCATATTATCGGCAGCGATCTCGCGAACTCGCGTCACTGGCCGCGGTGGCGCACTGACTCCGAATTTCACGCCATTCGAGAGCGCTCGCGTCAGCAGCGCTAACCCTGAAATTCTGCCGTAGAAAGATTGAGCGTGGAGCCGCGGCGACAGTTTGCGCCGTGTGACTGCTCGCGCCTAAGTTCCCCGCGCTGACGAAATAAACCTCCCGGACACGCGCATATTCCTACAGAGAGTTTGCGTCGCCCGGTGTCAGCGGCCAACAACCTCCAATCAATCTGAAGGGGATCTACTCCATGTTCCGGATGCATGCACTCGCTGCAGCGGCGTCGCTGTTGCTCGTTTCTTTTGTGGGCGGCGCAGAAGCTGCCAATCCTCTCGGCATCGCTTTCAAAACCGTCACTAATGTGCCGCTGTATGCCAAGCCTACGGGCATGCTCATCGCGGGACGCTGCAATCACACCGATCCGGCGTTTCAGACGGCGCGACAGAAAGGGGCCGAAGTGCTCGCGTACGTCAATCCAATCGCGCGTCCGGATCATTTCGTGTGCGCCCTGGACACCAAGTTCTATATGAATGACATCGGTCAGGTGCCGTTGTGGCCGTATCCGACCTATGGCCAGCGCAGCCCATGGCCGAATACGCGCATGACCGATATTCGTGCCGGCTCGGCGTGGTCCAACCATGTCGTCCAGTACGTCGAAGCCTTGATGCGCGAAGGCAAGGTCGACGGCGTGTTCCTGGACGTCGTCGGCGTGCGGCCCTGGAGCAGCCTTGCCGAATGGAACTCCTGGCCGCAATCCGAAAAGAATGCGTTCGCCGCGGGCAACGTCGATCTGGTGCGTCGTCTCGATGCGCGTCGTCGCGCGATCAATCCGAAGTTCATCATCGTTGCGAACAACGTGTGGGAGGCGGGCACTCAGCGCGCGCTGGAAGGCGAGCGCTATATCGATGGCGTGATGATCGAGCACCCCAAGCCGCTGTCGCCCTGGCACGTGAACTACGTGAACAAGCCGTTTGGCAACCTGGGTCATCGGCGTGTGCTGGTGGTCGCCAACACCAAAGCGGATGCGCAAGCGTGGGCGAAGGTCCCCGGCGTCACGCACGTGTCGGATCAGACAGCTGCGCAGTACAAGAATCCGAACGTGCCGCCCGTCGGATTCCAGAAGTTGAACGATCGCTAGAGTTGCCGAGGAACTCACATCTATGGTCAAACATTACAAAGGCTGCAGGCATCAGCGCCAGCCAATATTCAGACGACCATGGGGAAGAGCATCATCGTGCACACATCCAATGCAGGTATTTCGCTGGCGAGTCTCGTTGCTCTGACAATCGTCACAGGGGCGGCTTCGGCCGCCCCGATCGCGAGACAGGGACCGAAAGCGAATCACGGTGCGCAGCCCAAGGCAGCTCAGCAAGCGTGGAGCATCACACCTGAGATCATCACGTCCGACTACGAGCTTCACGAGCCGACCAACGAGTCCAAGAATCAGCAGTACGGCGGACAGGTTGCCTTGAGTGGCGACGGCCAGACATTGGCAGTTGCCGATGCTTGGTATTTCGGCGGCAGCGAGTGGCCCTGGTATGGCTCGGGCGCAGTCTATGTGTATGGACGCGTGAATGGCAGCTGGCAGCTGCAAACCAAGCTCGAGCCGCCGGCGGCCCGAGGATATGACTTCTTCGGTTCGGACGTCGCGCTCAGCATGACAGGCGACGTCCTCGTGGTCGGTTCGCAGTACGAAGGCTACGACGCGCCGAGTCAGGATGCAGGGCCGGGCTCGGTGTTTGTTTACAAACGTAACAATGGCACGTGGACGCAAGAGAGCATGTTGCGAGCCAGTCGTGCGCAGGATTCTTCATCGTTCGGAAGGGCGGTCGAGGTCAGCTCGGCAGGCGATGTCATTGCAGTCGGAGCGCCTTACGAATCGGTGGATGCCGACGGCACGGCGCAGTCAGCGGCGGGTGCGGTATATGTATTCACGAAGGAGTCGGGTGCGTGGGCCGAGCAGCAGGCGCTGACGGCTCCTGCTCCGGAGAGCAGCGATTGGTTTGGTTGGGGGATTCGTCTGAGCGAGAACGGGCAGGCGTTGGCGGTGCTGGCTGCGGAGCAGAATCCCGATACCGAAGACCCGGAGCTCATCAACGGCTGGCCAAATCGGGCCAACACGATCTACGTGTTTCAGAACCAGGGCAACGGCTGGAATCTGTCCGGTCAGTTCGAAGGTTCGGAGAGCGAGCCGCACTTGGGTGGCACGGCTTACGAGCCCGAAGGGCAGAGCGAAGGGTTCGACTTGAGCGCGGACGGACTCACGCTTGCCATCGGCTCACCCTACGCCGCGGCGGCGGACGGGACGACTGGTGTCATCAGGATGTATGGACGATCGGCGAACCAATGGCTGCCCACCCACACCGTGCTTACGCCAGCGCTTCCGGAGCGTCGCTCGTTCGGCACGCGCGTGACACTGAGTGCCGAAGGCAATTCGCTGGTTGCGTTTGCGGATCGTGATGACGGTGCTTACGGGCATCCTTATGTGGTCGCGTTCGATCGCCGCCAGAATCGATGGCAGCAAGCCGCTGTCTTCGAATCACCGGCGGCTGTTCCCGTCTCTACTGGGTTTGCGAACTCGCTTGCGGTGTCGGCGGACGGCCAATATCTCACGTTCGGTGCACGCAGCTTCGCTACCGAGACTTCCAGCTGGGGTGCTGCCTTCAACTATGGGCGGCAGGCGCAGTAGGGTCAGTCCTTTACGGTGAACCGCATGCGCTTGAGCAGCTGGCCTTGAGGAGTTTTCACATCGACGATCCAGCGGCCAGGCGCATTGGCGGGGAACAGTTCTTTGCGGGAATAGGTGCGCCAGCCGCTGTCGTTGCCGCCTCGGATTTCAGAGGCGATGCGCTCGGTCTCGCCGGCGTGACGCCATTCGAAGATGATGGATTGAGCGACTCCACTCGGCGCGCGAATGGCCGCGAAGGCGACGACGCCGGCACTGAGCTCTGCTTTTGTTAGCGTGCGTATCGCTGGCCCAGGCGTTCGATCCACAATGGATTGAGTGATGACCGCTTGTGTTACTGCAAGTCCGGCCGGTGGCACGTGAGCGCGCAGCAGCCACACCAACATCGGTGCGAGTATGGAGCAGGCGACCCAGATCAGCTTGTGTCGTGTCGAGCGTAACGAACGCAGCGACATCGGTGCCGTCAGCAACAGCCACACACCGACGGCGCCAAGTGCCAGCGGTAGCGCATCTTCGAGCGACAGATGCACGACCATCGGCACGACAACGACCGCTGCAATCAAGCTGCAGTACGCATGAAACAGCAATCGAGTCGCGGCGCGGGCGGCGATCCAGCGCTCGTAGAGCGGATCGATGGCCGTGAGCGCAGCGGCGGCCGCGGCGATCGAGATAAAGGCAATCTGGCCCACGTCGCGTTGTAACGCGCCGAACAGAAAGGGCAGTGAGAAGAACAGCACTTCCTGCTGCAGCGACTGAGTCAGGAAATTCGCTACGAACTTGCCGATGCCCGAGCGGCGTCGCTCCAGAAAGCGCCGCACCAGAGGCTCGATCAGCAGCCACAACCAACCGGCCAGGGCGGCAATGGCTATCACGCGTGCCAGATCCGCGCCGCGCTTGACCATCACGAAGCCGGCCACGCCGGTCGCGAAGCTGATCGTGGGAATCAGCCAGGGCACGCGGTCGAGGAAGCGCACCAGGCGAGTCAGCTTTTGGGGTGACTCGACTTCGTTCGGCTCGGGCTGTGAAACTGTTGTCTGTATCTCCATCGTGAGCGGCGTTGCGCGCGTCGCCCATGCGCGACAGCAAATGAAAGTGAAGTCGCCGTCACGATATCGAAAGCGCCGCGCGTGGGGAAGGGGCGGCGGCGCCGCGTTATTTACACCGGGTTCGCGATCACGCCACGCGCCGAACTCTTTCCTCATCGACAAAGTGGGTGCGTGCCTCCGCCGATCGCGCGGCGCTGGGCGGCTGGCCCCGATGCAGCGAGAAAGCAGAGATCGCAGCAAACATCTGCGTCGATTGTTCCCGCAGCGTTTGCGCAGTCTCGATGAGCTGCTGCGCCATGTGAGCATCCTGCTGAGTGATGTTGTCCATCTCCGCGACGGCCTTGTTGATCTGCTCGATGCCCGCGGCCTGCTCGAGAGTGGCCGTTTCGATCTCTCTGATCACGTTGGTGACTTGCTGCACGGAATCGACGACCTTGGACATGGCCTGCTCGGCCTGATTCGCCAGATCGGTGCCGCGACCGACCGTTTGTACCGACGCCTCGATCAGATCCTTCACTTCCTTGGCGGCAGCGGCGGAGCGCTGCGCGAGGCTGCGCACTTCCTGAGCGACCACCGCGAAGCCGCGACCTTGATCGCCAGCGCGTGCCGCTTCGACAGCGGCGTTGAGTGCCAGCAGATTGGTTTGAAAGGCGATGCCGTCGATGATGCCGACGATTTCTCCGATGCGCGTGGAGGAGCCGGATATCTCATTCATCGTCGAGAACAACTGGCCCACCACCTCGCGACCGCGAATCGTCACGTCGGAGGATTGCGTTGCCAGCGATGCAGCCTGATGCGCGCTGTCGCGATTGCGGGTGACGGTCGCTGTCAGCTCTTCGAGCGATGCGGCGGTCTCTTCTTTTCGAGGGCTTGGCGGCATTGTTTTCGCCGGTTGCGATTTTTCGACAGCTCGGTTGTTTCGAGTCCACGACCTGCACCACGCCGGATTTGCACGTT
>NZ_LSRW01000061.1:0-76015 GCF_003104955.1 Steroidobacter cummioxidans
GCAGCGTCAGATGTGTATAAGAGACAGGATCATGGATGACTGAGGGCTTGAATCATGCCGGGCCAAGCGGGCCGAATCCCAGATAACTGAGATTGGAAGAAGGTAACGGGGCTGGAAGCCTGGCTGGCGGGCCTGGTATTCCAAGTCAAAAATGCCTAGACGGTCCACAACAATGCTTGCTTTCGATGTGTGGATTTTCTCCATGGGTATTAATACGTTGAGTTCCGTGTGCCGATTCTTGATCCTTGTGGCCGCTTGCACAGTTGCCCTGCGAGGCCTAGTTTCGGCATCTGTAAGACTTTGCGATCAGGCGAACTACGCCCGAGGTTGCGAAAAGAGGGGATCGATTCTTTTCTTTAGAGTTGAGACGTTTCTTTGGGAGATGTATATGGATGCGAATCGAAGGATTCAGTTGGGTGCTATTGGTGTAATGGGGAGCGGGCTGTTGGCGTTGATTGGAATTGGAACTCCTTCTTCTTCGTACGCAGCTGCTTGCTCAGATTACAATACGGTCATGTGCGCCTGTCAGCCATGCCCCGCGCCACCGTCGGGATGCGCACTGGCGAACAATATTTGCAGTGCTTTATTCTCTTGCAACACCTCCGGGGCAGGAAGATTGTGTGTTTACACATCGGCTTGATGCGGATGTGGGTTTGATACACCAATGAATCGCGACGAATTGCTAACTGCCATTTTGGTTGGCTGCGCGTTGACCACGACCAGTGTGGTGGTATTTCGAGAGTTCCATACTGCATCAAACCGACCGGACCTAATTTTATCTGAGAAGCCAGCATACATTGATGGATGGAGGGACTACATGGCGAAGGGCGTCCGGATTGGGCCCTCAAATGCTCCTGTCCAGGTGATTGAGTTTGTGGACTTCGAGTGCCCCTCATGCGCTTCTTTTCTAAAGATACTGAAAGATCTCCGTGATCGATACCCAGCACAAATCGAAATTTCGGTAATTCACTACCCGCTACCGGGTCATCGCTTTGCAGAGCCAGCGGCGCGTGCCGCAGAATGCGCTGGAGAGCAAGGGAATTTTGAAGCGATGCATGATCTTCTGTTCGCCGAGCAGGGTCAGCTTGGACTGAAAGCGTGGGGTACGTTTGCCATCGAAGCTGGTGTTCAGGATTATGTGGCGTTTGAAGCATGCATGCAACGCCGTGATCCTGTGCCACGCGTCGTGGAAGGACATCAATTGGGCGATCAGTTGAGCATCCGCGGCACTCCCACCGTAGTAATAAATGGATGGCTTCTCTCTCGACCGCCCAGCTTGGACGAGTTTGATCGGATGGCGAAGTTGGTGCTCGCAGGTGGGGTGCCTGCTTTCTGATGACCATGCAAAGAGTTAGTCACCAGCCTTCTTTGAGGTATTTGGGTGCTTGCTCGGTCGCGGTTGTATGCATGGTTGCGTTGATGAACTGGGTGGAACTGGGCGAGTGAAGATTGGTTCGCAGTCGCGAGAAGGTAAAGGCGGGATGGGTTGCGCTAAGCGGCTTGTTGATTGGAGTGGGTGATCGAGTTCTTGCTGGCGACGCTCGGCGCTTCGGCAAAGGAATGGCACCGCTGGGCAGCGAGCGTGCATGTATCGCTGGCGAATTGGTCGGCCAAGCTTGGCTTTCCATAGTACCCATGAGTCATCCACCCGTTCGCTAAGTTGCTATGTGGCCAGGCACTCAAAGGCTCCAACTGCCACGGTCCAGTCCTATGCTTCGTGCGTTGTCGATGCCTTATAGGTGCGCTCGAATGTGCACGTCGTGGCCAAGCTGGATGAGTTGAGGACAAAGGGACTAAGTACCGCGAAGCCGAGGAATACCACGAAGCCGTCTTGAGAGGTTCATCACAACACCGGCGAGCCCATCGTGAACGGAAGATCTGCCGCGATTGACACGATTGCGGCATGTACTCGTCGTTCCGATGTTCATCATGGTGAGTTGACGGTGCAGGTGTCGCAACGACAACGAGGGCCAACGGAGGCGCAATTGCAGTGGCGCTACTCTGGCATCTTACGTAGCGTTGCTGAGTTCAACAGCCACTCACAGCCAGTAACTCGTTCAGTGAATACAACCACCTCCCTGACCGCGGGTCCAATCAGCCGTGGGTTGATCCAGCTAGCATTCCCGATCCTCTGCGCGAATATCTTGCAGTGCTTGAACGGTACCGTCAGTGCTTTCTGGGTCGGGCGCTTTCTGGGGGAGGCGGCGTTATCGGCTCTCACGAACGCGCAGTCGCTGATGATCCTTCTGACTGGCACTTCATTCGGCATCGCCACGGCCGCAACGATTCTGGTGGGGCAGCGCATGGGCGTCGCTGATGTCGCGGGTGCCAGGCGCGTCGTAGGCACGGGCGTGGTTGTCTTTTCAGCACTCTCGATCGCCTTGGCGGTACTGGGTCTCGCGTTCGCCGAGCCTTTGTTAATCATGATGAGGACGGCGCCCGAGGCTCTGGCGCTCGCTATTCCGTACCTGAGGGTGATGCTTCTCGCGCTGCCAAGCTTGTATTTACTGGCCTTTGTGATGTCGCTGCTACTCGGCATCGGAGATTCGAAGACGCCACTAAGATTCGTCGTGCTGTCAGTGTCCTTGGGGGCGGTTTTCACTCCGGCGTTCGTGCTCGGTGGGGCTGCCATTGCGGGCGCTGGCGTCGTTGGGGCCGCGGTCGCGAGTTGCACTGCTCAAGCCCTGTGCTTAGCAGCACTCCTGCGTTACTTGTACCGCCGGCGCCATCCGCTGTGTCTCACCCAGGAGGACGCCAAGAACCTTCGGGTCGACTGGTCCATCGCCCGCGAGCTTGTACGCAAGGGCATTCCGATGGGCGCGCAAGTGCTCGTGGTATCGCTGAGCTCGGTTCTGATGGTCGCTTTGGTGAATCGCTTTGGGGTAGAGACGACTGCGGCGTACGGCGCGCTGTTGCAGTTGTGGACTTACATTTTGATGCCGGCGCTCGCTATGGCCGCCGCCGTGTCGACCGTGGCGGCGCAGAATGTTGGTGCGAGAAACTGGAGGCGGGTCAAACATACGGCGCATCTGGGCATGGGATATAGCTTCGCGGTGACCGGGACGATCGTCGCCATTGTCTACGCGGCCGAGAGTCACGCGTACCGTCTCTTTCTGCCCGCGGGGTCGCCCGCACTGGATATCGCGAGTCACGTGAACAGCATCGTGACGTGGTCGCTGGCATTCATGAGCATCCCGCTAGTGCTGTTTGGTGTCATGCGCGCCGCGGGGGCCGTGATGGTGCCGCTCCTTGTGCACATCCTGTCTCTACTGTTCGTGCGATACCCGTTGGCCGCGCTCTTTTTGGATCGATGGCAGGCCGATGCTATCTGGTGGAGCTTCACGATCTCGGCAATGGTCGATGTCCTACTTGCGATTCTGTACTACCGATATGGAGGCTGGCACCGTACTGAAGGTGAACAATCATCCGTTCGATGATTCCGCCGCTCGCGTGAGTGAGAGGGTGGCTGGCGGGAACGAATTGCTAGCTCAGCAGCTTTTCGGGATGTCTTGCACGTCATTACTGTCAACAAGATGCGGCGCGGCAATGAATTACGTGCCGCCTGTCGTGCAAGCACACAGACCTGATGGAAGTGATAGCGGCCGTGCGATCGCTATCCGGACTTTCTTCCATGGACTGACTTGCGGGCGCATCTGGTGATATGTGTGAAGGTCTCAGGCAGCGCTCGCGAGCACGAGAGTGTCCTGATCGAGGGTTGTCTGGGGCAAGCTCTTGCTACCAGGTGCTTCCTCGTAGATTTCCTCGCTGGGAATGCCCATGTCCTTGGGATCTGCCAGGCCGATACTGACCCGCCGCTGATCGGTCGATCCCGACTGTCGCACGCTCGGGTTCAGTCCTAACTAACTCACCAACGCTGAGTTGATGGAAAGGACCGATGTTGCGAATAGCGACAATGAGGCTACGTCCTCGCCGAAAAGGCCCCGGCCGATGCAGACGCTGTGAGGTCGGCGTACGTGTGCGCCCGGTCCCGGGTTGACGGCCGATGTGCGCAGTGGTGATCCAATTTGTGGATCGATCTGTGTTGAGCGAATGAATCATCACGGGCTCACACAAAAATTTCTGACATTTCCCTGAGGCGAGTTGGGAAGCCAGGCCTCCACAACGTCAAAATGCCCCGGACACCCAACGCGCCAATCTCCCCCATGTGATTTCCGACAGTTGCCACCCCGCCCACGGAAGGATACGGTCCCCCGACGGACCCCACGGCAATGACGCCCCCCTCAGATTCCCCCACCGACACCTTCATCAAACTCTTCACCGAGAGTCGCCACCCCCTGCTTCGATACATCCGCCGCTTCGTGCGTTCCACGGAAACGGCAAAAGAAATCGTCCAGGAAGCCTTCCTCCGCACCTACCGCGACCGCGAGTCGATCGTGACCCCCCGGGCGTTTCTGTTTTCTACGGCGCGCAATCTCGCGGCGAACGAGATTCGTCATCGACGCACGGTGGAGCGCGACATACAGGCGAGCACTGATGAGTGGTGCATCGATGCTGAATACGAGTCCACCGAGTCTGGGCTGTTACGGGATGAGCGTAACCGGCTCATACAGCAAGCCATCGATCGGTTACCGCCGCAATGCCGGGCCGCATTCACGCTGCGCGTCTTTCACGAGTGCTCATACAAGGAGGTGGCTGACCAACTGGGCATCTCGGTGAAGACCGTCGAAAAGCATATCTCCCGCGGCTTACGCGAAACGAATCGCTATCTGAAAGTTCACTATGGCGCCACGCGGGGGCACCATGGGTGAGCTTCATCAATTGCCCGATCCGCAAGCCACCGAGCGAGAGGCCAGCGACTGGGTGGCCCGAATGAACGCTGACGATGTGACCGCTGCCGACCACGCGAGGTTGGAGGAGTGGCTGCGTGCGCATCCGTACAACGCGAAGGCCTATGCGGAGCTGACGGCGACCTGGGATGAGCTGCGTAAGAGTGGTCCGCTCGTTCGGGCGGTGCAGTTCGGCCAAGTGATGAATGCCGCCTCGGCGCAACCGACGCGTGTGCGACGCTGGCGTGCTGGCGTCTTGGCGGCGATGGTTGCAGCAATCGTGCTCGGCATGGCCTGGCACTTCTACCAACTCGAGGCGGATACCCGATTCCAAACGGCGATCGGTGAGCAGGTTGCGGTGATCTTGCCGGATGGCTCCTCGTTCAATCTCAATACCAACAGTCGGGTCGATGTCGACTACAGTCCAGCGAGCCGAGTGATTCATCTGAAACGCGGTGAAGCGTATTTCAACGTGGCTCACGATGCGCAGCGGCCGTTCTGGGTGCATGCGGGGGATCGTTGGGTGCGCGCGGTTGGCACGGCATTCAATGTCTACCTGCAGCCGGCTGGTGTGCAGGTCACGGTCAGCGAAGGCACGGTCAAGATGGTCGATGCGTCCGGCGGGCAGTCGCCGCCGTCGGATGCCTTCTATGCCAGATCGGCAGCCGCCGTGAGCGCAGGGGAGCAGGCGCACGCGCAGGGCAAGGCCGATGTGATTCGCGCCTTAAATGCGCAAGAGCTCAATCGATCGCTCGCCTGGCGACAAAAGAGCTTGTATTTCCACGATGAGCCGCTTGGTAACGTCGTCAACGAATTGATGCGATATACGCCGCTCAAGATCGAGGTACTCGACGCGCAGCTTCGTCAGTTGCCCGTTGGCGGTACCTTTCAGACGAGCCCCGAAGGCGCGGAGGCGCTGCTGAAGATGCTGGAAGATGGATTTGGCGCTCAGATCCGGCGGGTCGGTGCGGATCGTGTCACTATCGAAGGGCCTGCCGAATAGTGCAGATCGCGCTCTCACCCACAGTGTTGAAATCGAATGGGGGCTTTCAATTTCTTACGGGTCGTTATCACTGACGAGGTGGTGAGAATCATAAGACGCGATACGCCAAGGAGGGGGCATGAGAGCAACCAAGGGATTGGTCAGGTTGGCGATTCTGCAGGCGTTGGCCTGCGCATCGGGACTGCTGCTTGCGCCCCCAGGAAGGGCGAACGCAGATCCTGCACAGTTTGATATCGGCCGCGAGCCACTGCCGGAGGCACTGAGAAACTTCGCAGCCCAAGCGAAGATGCAACTGCTCTACCGCTACGATGTCGTCAGGAATGCAACAGCCAACCCGGTGACCGGGCACCTCGAGAAGCACGCGGCCCTGGAACAGATGTTGCGAGGAACGGGCTTGGTAGCCATCTACAGCGGCGAAAATACCGCGACCATTCGGCCCATTGCCATCGAGAAAACGCGCGCCGAGGCGGGAAGCCGCGACACCTCGAGCGACGCTCCACCACCAACTTCGTCCACGGCGCCCGGCAGCCATTCGGGCTATCTACGGCTTGCTCAGGCGCAAACCACGCAGATCCCGGAGCCACCACCGCCACCCGCGGCAAACGAAACCATCCAGGAAGTGGTCGTGACTGGCCTGCGCCAGTCGCTGGTCAATTCCATGACGATCAAGCGCGACTCGTTGGGAATTGTCGATGCCATCTCGCCGGAAGATATCGGCAAGCTTCCTGACACGAACCTCGCAGAGTCATTGCAGCGAATCACCGGCGTGTCGATCGATCGCTCGGGTGGTGAGGGCGCGTTCGTCACGGTGCGCGGCTTTGGACCGGAGTTCAATACCGTCCTGCTCAATGGGCGACAGATTGCGACCCCCACGGATCCCTCCCAGGCAAGCGGGCGATCCTTTTCGTTTGACACGCTGGCCTCGGAACTCATTGCAGGCGTCGAGGTATTCAAGTCATCGGTTGCGACTTTGCAATCCGGTGGTGTCGGCTCGGCCATCAACATCAAGACCGCGCGGCCCTTCGATTATCACGGGTTCAAATTCTCTGCGTCGGCGGATGTGAATTATGAGGACAATTCGGAGGAGACCTCGCCCGATGCAGCCTTTTTAATCAGCGATCGTTTCTTCGATGGGCGCCTGGGGATCCTCGCCTCGGGCAGCTATCAGCGGCGCCAGGATCGGCTCAATCAGGCGCAGACCGATGGCTGGATCGTCAATGGTGGAACACCGGCGGCGCAGATCAATGGGGGCGCCGGGGTTGCGGCCACGGCCTCAAATCCGCAAGCCAATCTGTTCGTCCCGCAGAACTTCGACACCAAGGTGACGTTTGAGGATCGCAAGCGCGTGGGCGGCACCTTGGTGCTGCAATACAAGGCCAATGACGATCTGACGATCACCGCGGACACGCTCTATTCGCGGTTCACCAATACGACCGATGCGCGTTCGTACGGCCATTGGTTCACGCCCTCGAACTTGACCAACGTCGTCACCGACGCCAACGGAACGGCGATCGATCTGACCCAAGGCGTCGGTATGGCCTCCGACTTTCACGACAAGGCGTTTGATAAGCGGACGCGTCTAGCCGCATCCGGCTTGAATGCCGAATGGAAGATCTCAGATCGCATGACGCTCAATTTGGACGGCAGCTTCTCGCGAGCGAAGGAAGACCCGAACGGCGGTGCGGAAAGCGAGCTTGCGTTGCTCGGTTACACCGGACAAACGATCCGGTATCAATCTGACGGGGCAATCCTGCCGTACACCACCGGCTTCGTGAGACCAACGAGTGGTCCGAATGCCGGTGTCGCAGGCGGCAACGAGCCCCTGTTCCAGCACGTGATGCTCTATCGCGGCTATGGCGTCGATGACAAAGTGACCCAGCTGCGTGCCGACCTCGACATCGCGGGCGATGATGCGAGTGAGGGACTGACGAGCTTGCGTTTAGGCGGCTTGTTTTCCCGTGACAAGAAGGACACCGCGCTCTACTCAAATGACGGTGGCACGGGCTGTACGACGTGCGGCTATAACAACGCAGCGCCCGCGAGTGTGCCGATCGGGGTATTCAATGCCGGCAGCGGCTTGCTGTCGGGGATCAGCGGCGCGAATCGGCTGACCACCCAATGGCTCACCTTCGATGGACAGTCTCTGTTCGATGCGATCACACGCGAGCAACAGGCCATCACACCCGGCTTTACCTTCGCGCCGCCCAAAGTGAACGATTCGCTCGTGGAGGAGAAAGTCTACGGCGGCTATCTGCAAGCCGTGTTCGCAGGCAGCCTGGGTGGTCGATCCTTCAGTAGCGTCGTGGGTGTGCGGGTGGAGAATACGCAGGCGGATATCAGTGGGCTTGCGACCAATTTCGTGGCGCTGACGAGGCTTGCCAACGATGCCACCCAATATGGCGTGTCGACGGCCGGCACCGCCACGCTATCGAAATCCAATCACTACACGGACATCTTGCCCAACCTGTCGTTCAAGTGGGCACTGACGCAGGACATTACCGCGCGCTTTGCCGCAAGCAAGACGATGACGCGCCCGACGCTCGAGCAGCTCTCACCGGTCACGACGCTCGTCACATTGCGGCCTGGCAACTTCGCGGCGGCGAGCGGCACCCCCGATCTTGCGCCGTTTCGATCCGACAACCTCGATCTGTCGGTCGAATACTATTACGGGCATGCCAACTTCATCTCGGTCGGTGTGTACTACAAGGACGTGAGCAACTTCATCGTCCTGAATCAAACGACGGGTGTGGTGAACAATGGCGCCGGGACGCCGCTGCTGGATCCTGCGACCGGAGAACCGGCGCAATTCACCATCACGGCGCCCACGAACGGAGAAAGCGCGCAGGTGTATGGCCTGGAAGCCGGGATCCAGCAATCGTTCGGCGACAGCGGCTTTGGCGTCCAGTTGAACGGCACGTTCGCGCACAGTAACAAGGACTTGGACCCGCAGGATCTGACCAACAAATTCGCGCTCACCGGGCTGTCAAACTCGGCCAACGGGGTATTGTTCTACGACAATCAGAGTACGTTCGAGGCCCGGATGGCACTGAACTGGCGTGAAAACTTTCTGCAATATCTCTCACCGCCACCGTTGAACGGGGCCGGACAGGCCGTCACGCAGGTCGGCAGCCGCTATCAGCTCGATGCGAGCGCGACCTATCACTTCAACGATACCTTTGGGGTGTTCATCGAAGGCGTGAATCTGACCAACCGACCCATCTTGAAGTACGCTTACTACGAGAATCAGTTTCTCTATGCGGAGGACAGCGGACGCCGATATAAGATCGGCGTTCGGGCGCAGTTCTGAAGAGAAGTCATGGAACGTCCGGTTCGATCGATATGCATCGTCGGCGGCGGAACAGCCGGATGGCTGACCGCCGCCATCATTGCGGCTCGGCACGTGATGGGCCCCGGCCAGGGGATCGAGATCACCCTGGTTGAAAGCGAGACGATCGGCATCATCGGTGTGGGGGAGGGCACCTGGCCGACCATGCGCTCGACGTTGAAGAAGGTGGGCATCTCCGAGACGGACTTCTTCCGAGAATGTAACGCCTCGTTCAAGCACGGCGCGAAGTTCGCGCGATGGGTGACGGGCCACGCGTCCGACTTCTACTACCATCCGTTGATGTTGCCGGAGGGTTTTCCGAGCTTTGATCTCGCGCCCTATTGGATGAAAGCGTCGGAAGCGCAGGGCAATGCTCCTTCGTTCTCCAACGCAGTGTGTTTTCAGGAAGCGGTGTGTGAGTTGGGTCTTGCGCCAAAATTGATCACCACACCTGAATATGCCGGGGTCGTCAATTACGCCTATCACCTGGACGCCGGGCGGTTCGCCGCGTTCCTACGCGATCACTGTGTCAAAAACCTTGGCGTGCGCCACATCGTTGATGATGTGACCGAGGTCGTGAGATCCGACACCGGCGACATCGAGTCTGTGCAAACCCGCAAGTCCGGCCGTCTCACCGGTGACCTCTTCATCGACGCGTCCGGATTCCGGTCGTTGTTGTTGGGTGAGGCGATGGGCGTGCCGTACGTCTCTCGCAGCGATGTTCTCTTCATTGATCGGGCGCTCGCTGTGCAGGTGCCCTATGACGACCCACAAAGCGACATCGTCCCGTACACCGTGTCGACCGCCCAGAGGCATGGCTGGATCTGGGACATCGGGCTACAAAGCCGGCGCGGCGTGGGGTACGTCTACTCGAGCAATCACACGACGGACGAAGCTGCCCTTAGCGAGTTGCGCGCTTATGTAGGGGACAGGCATCGCAATGTGCAACCCAGACAGATCAAGATCGCTTGCGGGCATCGTCAGACGTTCTGGAAGGGAAATTGCGTCGCCGTGGGTCTCGCAGGCGGGTTCTTGGAGCCGCTCGAAGCGTCAGCGCTCGTGCTGATCGAGCTATCGGCGGAGCTGATCAGCACGATGCTGCCGGCGACGCGTGAAACGATGGACATCGTCGCCCGTCGATACAATCAAACCACGCAGTATCGCTGGGATCGGATCATCGACTTTCTTAAGCTCCACTACATCTTGAGTCAACGCACCGATTCCAAATTCTGGATCGACAATCGCGATCCTGCGAGCATTCCGGAGAGCCTGAAGGAGCAGATGGCGCTGTGGCGCTATCGAGCACCGGGGGATCAGGATTTCAGCAGCAACTGCGAGATGTTTCCGGCCGCAAGCTACCAGTATGTGCTGTTTGGGATGGGCTTCAGGACGGATATGCGCCAGCAGGGGTTGGATCGGGACATCGGCGGTGCGAGGCGCGCGTTCGCGCAGAACGAAACACTCAAGGCAAGATGGACCAAGACACTGCCGAGGAATCGCGACCTGATCGACAAGATCAAAACGCTCGGCCTGCAGAAGATCTAGCAATTGCGCGATCGCGAACAGGGGACGTATGCATCTAGTCGAGCTATCGCGCAGCGAACACGGGCAACTGCGCATCTGCGCAGATCGGGTGGAGGTGGGGTCAGCCCGCCAACACCTGATCCCGATCGTCGTCGCGGAATTCCGTAAAGCCGCGATTCAATATCCGATCGTGTTTGCGAAACATCCCGACACCGGGCGGTTCGCTCCCTACGTGCTGAGTGGCTTGGGGCTCGAAGAGAATCTGTTCTGGACGGGAACGCAGCTCGACGTGGCGTATGTACCGCTGAACGTACGGCGACAGCCCTTTTACGTGGGGCTCGACGATGCGCCAGAGGCTGCCGGCGCAAATGTCCTATGCATCGATCTCGATCATCCCTGTGTGGACAGCTCGGGCACCCGAACGATCGTGAATGCCGATGGGAGCGACTCTGCGTATCTCAAGGAGATGTTGGCCATCCTTGGTGAACTGGTCGCGGGAAAAACAGCGACTGAGCAATTCATCGCGGCGGTGCTGTCCTTGGATCTGCTTGCGCCCCTCATGCTGGACATCGTGTTGGATGATGGAACGCCGCTGCAAGTCCAGGGGCTTTACGGTCTCGATGAGGAAAAATTCAGGCAGCTCGAACCCGCGGAAATCACAAGACTATGGCAGGCGGGCGACCTCGACCTGCTGTACGCCGTGATGATCTCCACCGGGCAAATCTTCAACCTCATTCGGCTCAAAAATCAGCGCATCACCCTGGCTCGCGCGTGGCAGGGTAACGCAAGCTAGGATCGGAACCGGGATTGTCAATGGACGACGGAGCGCACGATACGACGGTCTTCGCGTTCAATCCCAATGCACACGTCGAGCTGGTGAGCATCGGTCGGCGTGGCATCAAGGTGTGCGTGATCGATGACGTTCTACGCGATCCCGAGGGCGTGGCTGCCTTGGGCTTTGCCCAGTCGTACGCCGAGGACAGCAGCAATCTATATCCCGGCTTGCGGGCTGCGATGCCTGAGCGCTTCTCGAGCGCGTTCCGCGCCTGGCTGACGCCAATGCTTCAACGTCACGGGGTGTTGGAGCGTAACCAGACCATCTGTCGCGATACGAGTTTCTTCTCCGTCGTGACCACGGCGAGCGAAGACTTACTGCCGATCCAATGTATTCCCCACTATGACTCAAAAGACCCCAATCTGTTCGCGGCGGTGATCTATCTATGCGGCGCGAGGTTTTCCGGAACCGCGTTCTACAGACATAGAAGAACGGGCTATGAAGAAATAACCGAGGACAACGTCAGCAACTACAAGATTGCGCTCAACAGTGATCTGCGGACGCATGGAGCCCCGAAGAGGGACTATATCAATGGAGATACGTTGCTGTTTGAGACGATCTTTTCGACTGAGTTGCAGTTCAATCGCGCAATTGTCTATCCGGCGAGGATTCTTCACGCGGCGAAGATCGACTCGCAGTTCCATCGCCCGAAAGATCGGAGCGAGTGGCGTCTAACCGTGACGGCATTGCTGCTGTCGGCGTCGGTCGATCGTATTACATAGAGCGACGTGTTCGGATTGCCTGTCGCCGTGAAGGAACACGTGTGGTCAGGGGTCATCCGGCTAATCCAACAAGTCTCCACTATGAATCGTGATTGAGAATGATACTACTTTCCGTGTTCACCGCAGCGGCGGCGACATGGGGGCGTAATTGCACCGGCTTGAGGCATAAGAATGAAAGACGAACGGAGCGGGACACCTGATCGCTTGCGCCAAACGCTCTCGAGCCTGATGCGTCAGCTGTGGCGCGGCCGCTGGCGATCAAGAACAAAAGATCGAGGGCCGAGGTACGACAAAGGCTCCACATGTCCGGCGCCGCTGTCCTATGCGACTCGAAGGTCCTCGGCCAAGGTCATCAATCTCAGGGACCGACGAGGCGCGCTGTCGAAGGGCACAGAACCATCCAGCAGGCCACTGACCGAACAGCTTCCCGAGGAGGGTGAGCACAAGCTGATCGATGAGTCGACTCAAACGCTCGTGACGCATGGCTCAGTGGTCGCAACGGCGGTGATTCTCGTGGCGGTGGTCTGCTTGTGGTGGTTCGACATGCCGTCTTCGGATACAGGCGGCACGATACAGACTGTCGGTGAGATGAAGAGATACACACTGCATGGGGGCGTCGTGGCCTCGCTGAAAGAGGGGGCGACGCTTCGGGTCGATGGACGCGATCAGCACGGGCATGCGCACTTGGTGGAAGGCGAGGCGACCTTCGATGTGCCTGCGCTGGATGAACCGTTTGAACTGTCCACGTATCTTGCGACCGCAACGACCTCCGTGCCTTCGAAGTTCACGGCGAGGGTCAACATGGGCGTCGAGTTCGAGGTTCATACAGGCGAGGTCGCGATCAGGCCGGCAGGGACGAAGAATCATGAGCATGTGATCAAGGCGGGGAAGACTTTTCGCCTCGTGGATGGATTGGCTGTCGCCAGCGAGAGGGGAGATGAGCTCGGTCCCGCGGCGGGCAGCAGCGCTCAAGATGCGCTCTAGCGTCGAGCCTCGTCATCCCAAACGTAGCGATGTGCAGCGTGCAAAATTGGCACAGGGGAGATGCAGCAGGGTTTAGCGGTCACTGAACTAGCCGCGTCGAACGGCATCGATGCGCGCACAGCCAGCGGCAGCTTCGTTGAGATTTCTCCAGGTGTACGATTATCTTGGTCACACCCCTCAAGCAGCAGGAATTCCTGAGAGTTTACGAAGGCTACGTTCAGTCCATTCTGAAGCCTACGGAAACGGAGTTACGCGAGTTCTTCACTCGGTGGAAGCAACCGGTCGCATGGGCAAACCAGGTGAGCTCGAGCCGGATGCCTGCTCCGTCGCCGATCAAGCGAACTGTGACGCGAATCAAGCGTCCGGAAAGCGTCGTCGACAAGATCATTCGCAAGCCATCCTCGTTTCCGCATGGCCTGGCTCAAGACAGCATCAGGCGCATGCATGACGCGCTTGGGGCACGGATCGTCGTCTATTTTCTCTCGAACTTGCCGATGGTCGATCGGGCGTTACGCACCAGCGAAAGCCTCGAGATATCGGCGTCCGATCCGCCCGTCGCATACCTCAGTGGGGAGCTGTTGGAGCGCTTCGGGCTGAAGCATATCCCGCAGCAAACGAAGGACAGTGGCTATGCATCGATTCACTATGTGGTGCGACTGAGGTCCTCGAGCATTCCAATAGAGGATCGCCCGTGGTTCGAGGTTCAGGTACGAACGCTCGCCGAAGATGTTTGGGGCGATATTGAGCACCTGCTTGGGTACAAACCAAACAAACATACCTCTTTTGCGGTCCGCAAGCAGTTTCAGATCATCAGTTCCCAGCTGACTGCCATCGATGAGCATTTCAACTTGCTCTACGAAGAGCTCGCGAGGTTCCAGGAGCAGGCGACTTATCGAGATTTGGATCCGCTCAATGCTGAGAATCTTCCCCCGGTGCTGAGCGAGCTGGGGATCAGCTGTGCACAGAGGGAAATTGACGGACTGCTAAAACTGCTCAACAGCAGAAGGCTCAATACCATTGGCGAGCTCAGAGATCGAGCGAAGGCTCGCTCGATCGCCATCATTCGGGAGGTTTTCCAAGAGCTCGAGGAGCGTGCACCAACAAACTTCGAGGTCGTTGCCGGCATCGCTGCTATTGATGGCTCCGATCGCGAGCAGGACATCCGGGCGGCGGTCGCAACGCAGTTGCAATTCCTGCGGGCCTGGGAGGAGTTGCGGCCGAACGGACCCAATGGTTCTTGAGGGTGTTCGCTCGGCATTGCTACAGATGCTGCGGAGCGACAGCCATCGTCGCAGGACGTTGTTCGCTAACTTGCAACATTAGATGCTCATGCATCACAGAGTTTGATATGAGAAGTTCTGGACAGCGGTTCGCGTGGTCAGTACGCTCGCTAGCAAACATTGATCTAGATGAGCATTACAATAACAAGGAAGACGCCATGCGAAGAGGCGGATCACTGTTGGCAACTGCCCTATGGCGTGCATCGCGCGCTGCGGCGCCCAATCATTCAAATGACAGATCGATGATGGCGATCCGGTTAGGCTGATCGCACTACCCAGGTCCGATGTCGCATCCGCAGACAGCGCGGATGATCTTGCGGGCGGGTGGGAAATGAGGATGGGGTTTGAGGCGGTCGATCATGAAAGACGTAGTCAGGCTTCTCGATCAGCTCTGCCACGGCAAGCACGGTACGCAGGGGAAGCTGTTCCTGGTGAACGTGGCCGACACCTGCGAGCAAGAGTTGATGCGGCCACGCGCAACTCTGCAATATCTAAAAGATCTCGCGCGTCACATGGAGAAACATCCGGAGCAGCCGTTCTATAAGGCGCGAAAGGCGGTGTCTATGCGCGTCTCGGCGCGTGGTCAGCCGCGTTACCTTCGGCGCGCACGACAGCGCACCCAGGGGCTCAACGGGCATACGTTGCACAGTACCGTCGATTGGCACGTGTTCATCCAACATTGCCGCAAGGACGGCGAATTGCCCGAAGCGATTCCGCGAGCAGAGCCACCGACGAATCCCTCTGAGATGCAGCATGCTGTCCATGTGGTTCGGCTCGTTACCGCCATGCCAGGTTGGCACGCACCGCACGCCACCTTAGGACAGCCCATTGCAGCCGCCAATTGCTGGCTCGCCACGGATGGTGTGATCGAAGAGGACATCACGCCGCGCTATAGCCGCAGCCCGACGCCCGCAGATCGTGCACGTGACAAGCTCGGGCTGATTCATCATGGCAAAGGGGTGCATTTGTTGGCCTATCGATTCAGCGGACACTCGCTCACATCGATGAGTGATGTGCAGCTCGCGCGGCCAACGTTCGCGGATTTCGGCAACAGTCGCTTTCGTGTCATGCCGAACTGCAAGCGCAGTCGTGACATGTCGGCGCGGGGATGGGGCTGTACCGTCGATCTTGCATTGTTGTCGCAGGAGCGCCGCAAGACGATCGCGGGGAGTGCGGAACGCATCACACGGTCGCTGCCGCTGAATCAGTTGGACGGGCTCGAGGTGCGGTATCTCACGATGACGACCCAGAGTCGCGGTCGGGGAGCTCGAGAGAATGACCGAGCGTTCTTGGATCAGTTACTGGAGAAGCGTCGTTCGCTGATCAAGCGCAAGGGCGTGATCCTTAGTTACCTGCGGGCGCGCGGAGTCGCGGAATGAAGCAGGCCAATGGATCCGCGCTCAAGCGGTTGAATCAAAGCGATGCGGTGGCCATGGAGGCGTGGCTCAAACAGCGGCTGGTGGACGCCTATGGTCCACCGGGGACCGCCCGGGAGGAGGCCGAATCGTTCATCGAGTTCGGCATCGAGCGCAATGACACGCTCGTGCAGGCGCTCCGGCTCGTGTATCGAAAGCTGTCCGGTAACGCACGAGCGGCCTTCGTCGCTGCGATTGGCAATCTCTTCCGGCATGCACGGCGGCCTGAGTTTCCGACCCAGGGCATGCAGGACTTGATGGTGCTCATTGCAGTGACCGATGCACATCATCACCTGAGTGACTATGAGTCGGTGCTTGGCTCGGGGGCGTGGGGCGAGGAGATTCCGGAGCTGTTTTTCTACGCGATCGCCTCGCTCAAGTCCTTGACCAACGGTCGCGAGGCGCACGCGGCGGCACGCCGGCTGATCGGTTGCCGGCAGTTCCCGCTTGGCTACCTGTTCGATGCTTTCGAAGTGATGTTGGAAAGTGGGCAGGAGCATTGGGCCGACGATCTGCTGTATGTCGCACCGGGGCTCGAGCGGCTATGTGTACAGGTAGCGGCCTCGAACAGCGAGGCGCGTGGGCAATTGCTCGAGCGGCGATTGATCCGCTTGGTCGAGCAGATCGTGCGGGTGGTCACGCCGGAGCGTCTGGCGGCTGGGCTCAGAGACGTGACCGATCGTGAGGCGCGGGCGCTGAGCTTGGATCATGTGCTCGGTCGACTGGTGAAGCGTCTGGCGAAGGTTACTCATCGCGATGAGATCTCCGATCGGCTGATGCTCGATGTACCAGGTGCCAAAGTGCCGACGGCGATTACGGGGCTCTCCGCCACGGCGGAGGGCTTTCTGCGAACGCATTGCCGACCCACGATTGGAGTGCCCCAAGCACCGGCGAGGCCGAGCGTGATCCCCAAAAAGGCTGAGGTCCGCCGGCGTCTGGCAGAGGCCGAGGCAGTCATGCTGCAGATGAATCAGCTCTTCGTGTCGATCAGCCCTCTTGGGGCGGCGGAGACCACAGGAGTGCATGCACCATGAACTCATCGGCGACGTTGGATGCCGATGCCGATCGGACTGCGGTCGTCTACCGGACCGCTGGGGAGTTGCTGTTTCGCTGTGCCGGCTACTGGGAGGATGAGCAGCACCGAAAGGAGGACTGGCGTATTCATTACGTCGTCGACACTGACATTCTGGTGTCTTACCTCGATCCGAACAGCAACGGTCGCTACGCAGAACTGTTTGGCGAAAACCGCGAGCTGCCGAAGGTGCTGGTGCGCATGATGAGCGATTTCATCATCCACCGCCTGCAAAGTGGCGTCGAGGCCAATAGTCAGGAGCTTGGCCAACTGCTCGTCATCAGTCCGCACGATCAGGAATTGCATGGTCAGTTCCGTCGGGTGCAAGAGGATATGGCCGAGTGGATTCGGCGCGCCGAGAGCGAGGCCAAAGACGTGCTCGAACACGTGCGTCAGGGCGGCAAGAGTGAGCAACAGCTCGTCGAATTGCTCATCAAAGAGGCGACCGCGTTGATGGAGGTGTTCGAGCGCAGCGGTCCGTTCGAGAAAGCGCAGCGCTTCAGCAGAATCAGTGCATCGCGCCTCACGAATGTACAGCGCTATGTCGATCCTGCCACTGGCTTCACGTTCCCCACGCCACCGGAGGATCTCACTCATCCGGAGTTTCATGACTATGTTCATGGCTTCGAGCTGTGGCGGGAGCGACTCGCGGAAACTCGCGGCCGGGGCAAATCGGATTGGGCGGTGTCGAACGATGCGCAGGTGTTGAACCGGCTGTCGTGGATCAATCGTAAGATCGCGCCACAGCGGCGCCGACTGGTGCTGGTCACAGGCTCACGAAACATCTTTGTGGCTGCACGCCAGCCGCCGCGCGGCGCGTCGGACGCCGCGCCTGTTGCTGGGCTTACTTCCTCGGCGGATGGGGAGTATCAGCGGCTGTACCTGCGCCATCCGCAGGCGTTTCTCGGTCACTGGCAGTTCTTCGAAACGGAGAATCGATCCGACCAGGAAAACTCTACGGAGTTGCGCATCTTCAGCTGGTTGAATGTGCTCTACCCAAATCATATCGACCTGAGCGTTCCAGGAGCGATCCGACGGCGCGAGGAGCTCGCGCATGAGCTTGAACATTCGACAGCGCAAGAGTGGCGTCGGCGAGCACGAGAGTTACGCGCCATCGCCGCGCAGCGCGCTGGAGGTGAGCGCCCTCAGGACTACATCGATTCGATCATCAGTGAATGGGATCGGCAGGTCCGCGTCGTGGCGGTTGAGAAAGACATGTTTCAGGCCGTGGTCCATTCCCCGAAAACCAAGAGTGCACAGAAACTCCTGGGCATCTTGCGCATGCGTCTGGGCGATGACCTCATGCCCTTGTTACGCGACCTTGCCATCAATGCCGACAACTCTCGGGCATCACTGCTCATCTCGACGGTGGTGCTCAGTGAAGTCACGGAGCGAAATAACAAACCCTCGATACGAGGCGTCCCTGCGCTGCGCTTCGACGATGAATACAGCAGTATTCAGGCACGATGCAATCAACTGCAAGACGACATGTTCAACAACACGCTCGAGGTGGACCTGAAGAATCTGAACAGCGAGTTTGGGGGCGTCGATCCGGAGCAGTACCACGCGCTGGTGGTATACGCGTTGATCTATGCCATTCGCGGACATTGGCAAGGGACGCGTACGCTGTGCTTGAGCGCCTTGGCTGTCGTCGACGGCATCCCGCCGGGGGCACGTGCGAATCGAACCGGGCGTGAAGCTGCATACCTGCTCGCCGTGGCGGAGCGGCGCGTGGCGCGTGAAGCCTCCCAGTTGGACAACTCGCGCCGCTATCTGCAAATGGCCGAGCGACGTGAGCACCCGAACTGGCCGCGGGACGTGCGTTTCATGAGTGAAGAACTCGCGTGCGATGTGGCCGCGCTCGCCCTGGGGCGCCTGTCCCGTCGAAGCAAGGAAGTCACGTCCATTTCCGTTGGCTTGGTCGGTGCGATGCTGGATCGAGGCCAACGCATTCTCGCCCAACTGGATCAAGAGACTCTCGGACAGGTCCGCAACTGGGTCACGCGCCAGGTGTTCTCGAGCGTCCTTGGGCTGGCGCTGCTCGTCGAACTCGATAAACCCAATAGCACCCTGCGCTGGCAGGACGAGCTCAATCACGTGACCGCGATCTTCCGCAAGCGTCAGCTCGCGCCCGATGAGGCGGCCAAGTTCCGCGACGTTTACTCCGATGTGATCTATTGGGCGTCGCAAGCAGTCTACGACAAAGATGGCGGTCGCCGGCGCTTGGCGGCGGTACCCTTGGGCAAGGTTATCCCGGAGCGGTTTCCACTCGATCAAGACCGTGTCGCGGCGTATGTGACGGTCGGCAAACGCGCGGCAGCAGGCGCCACCAGGCGCTCCTGAGTCCACGGCGCTATCACATCGCCCCGTGTCTCAGTCCTTCCACCAATGTTTCTGCGTCCCTCAACCGCGCCCGCGCTCGTCCGCCGTGCACTACATCCACACTGGCGCGCGTCATCGCATCAATGGTCTTCCGCAACCAGCTCATTGCGAGATTGCGATGCTCCGCCTTCGCTAGCGTCCCATCGCCCTCGACCAGCCGCGCATGCGTCTTGCCCAACTGCATATACACGAGTCCTTCGTAGTACTGCGTCTCCGGCAATCCAAGGTCCGCACTCGGTGGCTGATCGCGTATCAACTTCTCTGCGACCGTAAGGCGCATCAACGCCTGCTTCGGCTCATTCATCGCCAGGAGCGCTGCTGAAATCTGCCCCAAGGCATGCGCCGCCGCAAGCGGCGCCTCGAAGTCTCCGGCATCTGCCACCCGGAACGTATCGAAGCGCCGATATGCGTCTTCAAACGAGGTCATCGCTTCGCGTGGCCGATCGAGTTTCAGCTGTGCCGTCCCCAATGCCATCAGCGTGTACGCAAGCCCACGCGACAGATCGCCGTTGCCGGGATCGGCATCCGCAAGTTCGTGTAGGATCGCCAGGCCCGCCGTCAAATAGTGCGCACTTTCCTCATAGCGCTCCGTGCGCTCCACCAGCGTGTAACCCACTCGATGGTGACTGAGCGCAAGATTGCGCCGCGCTTTGATCTCTTCGGGATCAGCGGCGAGCACCTCGCGATAGAGCGCTGCTGCGTGCAACAGCTGCGCCAGACCCTCATCGATCTGCCCGATAGACACGAAATGCCAGCCTTGGGAAAGATAGGCATTGCCCAGGCCGCGGCGATCCTCGAGCGTCGCATTCGGCGCGTTCGCAAGCGTGCTGGCAATCCGTGTCAGCTCGCGCAAATGCACCGTCGCCGCCTGTGGCTCGTTGTCTATGATCAGCAGCTCCGCAATCTTTCCGTGCGTTCGAAGCAACTCGCGCTGTAGCTCGACGCCGGCGCCATCCTGGCCAAGCAGGGATTCACGGGTGCGGATCACGATCCGGTAGCTTTCGATGGCGCCATCCGTATCGCCACCCACGCGTCCTTGGATATCCCCGATCTTCTCGTAAGCATTCGCCAGATCTCGTCGCACCAGCGGGTTGTCGCTCGTCTCCTTGGCGAGCTCCGATAAATGTTTCAGCGACGTATCGATCAACAGCTTCCTCGCCGTGATCGAGCCGGGCAGATTCTCGACCGCCCCATGCACCTCCGTCATGTAGCTATTGGCGAACTTGCGCACGATCTCGAAGTGACGCGCGGCGCGCTCACGCTCGGCATCTGCGATGTGAGCGAGCCAGAGTGTGATCGCGATGCCGCCGGTCATCGCGAGCGCGAACAGCGCCATCGCGGCCGTCGCGAAGCGATTGCGCAACACGAACTTCTTTGCACGATACGCGGCGCCATCGCTATGCGCGCGCACGGGAAAGCCGCGCAAATAGTTCAACAAGTCTTCGGACAGTTGCTCGACCGACCCATATCGATCCTCCGGCGCCTTGCTCAACGCCTTGAGGATGATGCGATCGAGATCTCCCTCCAACGCCCGTGCGAAGGGTCGATAGACTTCTCCCGCGCGGCGCGACGTCACGCTGGGTGGGTCCGGCGGCACCTCGCACAATTGTTTGACCTCCTCAGGCAGAAGCGCGCTGCGCATATGAAAGGGGAGGCGACCGGCGAGCAGCCGATACAACAGCACGCCCAACGAATACACATCGCTCGCCGTGGTCACTGGCTCACCGAGCAACTGCTCTGGACTTGCGTAGTCAGGCGTGAGCGCGATGTAGCCACTGCTGATTCGATCCCCGCCAATCCCCACCGCGCCCACCAGCGCAGGCGTCGGATTCAGCAACTTCGCGATCCCAAAATCCAGCAGCTTCAGCACCCCGCGCTCGGTCACGAGCACGTTGTTACATTTCAAATCCCCGTGAACCATCAAATGCTGATGCACGTAGTGCACGGCGCCGCACAGCGTGCGAACCAGATCGACGCGCTCGCGAACGCTCAACTGGTTGCGTTCGCAGTAAGCATCGATCGGCTGGCCCTGGATGTATTCCATCACCAAATAGGGCATGCCGTTGTCGGTCGTGCCGCCGTCGACCAGGTGCGCGATGTGTGGATGATTCAGCTGGGCGAGGATCTGCCGCTCGGCGCGAAAGCGCCGTAACAGCGACTCCGAATCGAACCCATGCCGCAGGAACTTGATCGCGACATCTTTCTGATACTGGTTGTCATCGCGAACGGCGCGATACACCTCGCTCATACCGCCGCGCTCGACTTCGCCCACGATGCGATACGGCCCGAACCGCCGACCGATCCAATTGATCGGTGGGGACGCGAGCCCCGCGCGTTGCGCGGCGGGCCGTTCGATGAAGCTGTCGGTGCTCGCGTGCGCCTTCAGCAGTGCGTCGACATCGTGCCGCAGGTCCTCGTCATCCCCGCACGCGCGACGGATGAACAGCTCGCGCTCGCGGGCGGGCAGTTCCACGGCCGAGTTGAAGACGTCCTTCGCACGGCGCCAGCGCTCGGCACGCATCAGTGATTTTTTCCAAGCTCACAGCGCAGCCAGGCGCGGGCGTGCATCCACTCGCGCTTGACGGTGGCATCGGAGATGCCCATGGCGTCCGCGGTTTGCTCGATGGTGAGGCCGCCGAAGTAGCGCATCTCGACGATCTGCGCCTGGCGCGGGTCGATCTGCTCCAGACGCTTCAGGGCTTCATCGATGGCCGAGACGTCTTCCTGGGTGTGCCCATCCAGATGCTGAAGGGCAGTGGGCGTCGTGTGATCGGCAGGCAGAGTGTCGTCTTCGAGGCAGCCTGCGCCGCCCAACTGATCCAAACTCACCGCCCGCGCGCCGCCACCGCGCTTGTCCGCAAGACGTGCTCGGGCGTGATCGACGAGAATTCCCCGCATCAACCGCGAGGCGAGTGCAAAGAAGTGCGAGCGATCACGCCAATCGATCGCTTGCTGATCGACCAGCCGGGCGAACGCTTCGTGGACGAGGGCGGTTTTCTGGATGGTGTGATCGGCTCGCTCGCGGCGTAGATAGCCTTGAGCGAGCCGGCGAAGGTCGTCGTAGAGCAGGGCGGTGAGCCGGGCGAGTGCCTGCTCATCGCCCTGATGCCATTGTACTAACAGCTGAGTGACTGGCTGAGGATTCGTATCGTCATTCCGGTTCATGCAGAGTATCGGCCCTGATCTGCTGCTAACCAGATGCTAGTTACTTCAAGTGCGTTTGACCCTTGGCAGCAAGTCCATAGTCGATTGACCCGCGGCGTGCTACGACGACGGCAAGAGAACCGGAGCGATCAGCTCCGGTTACTGGCTTTGCGGCCCACTTCGATGGTCTTGAACCCGGCATCGCCCCAGTTCATCACGAACACGCTGAAGCCCTGGCTCATGCGCATTTCGATCTGGTCCGGGGTGGTCGGGATGCCGCAAGCGACCTTGAACTCCTTGCAGGCGGACAGCACCGACTGAATCGCAGCTTCCCATGCCTGTTCGTCGACGACGCGCTTGCCATCCTCGCCCACGGTGGAGAACACCTGGCGCAGCGTGCCGGCACCCGGCCACAGCACGCCGATGCCTTCGACGGCGGCGATCTCGCGCACGTTCTTCAGGCCTTCCTTGCTTTCGACCACGACCCAGTTGATCAGCTCGCCCTTGGGATTCAGCGGCCACAGATCGGCCTTTGCGCGATACGCTTTTTCGCTCAAGCCCCAGTACTTCGGTGCTGAGCCCACGGAGTTGGCACGCGTGCCGCCTTGAGCGGGATAACGCATGGCTGCGATACCGCGCTTGACCTCTTCGGGGCTTTGGACATCGACGAACATGATGCCGCTGACGCCCAGATCGAGCTGCTCACCGATGTGTTTCGCGGCGAGCTCCGGATCGGGCGCGATCTCGTGAATCTTCACGACCATCGGATAAGCGATGTGCGGATAGGGCTTTTTGCTCAGATGATTTTCAGCGCTCAGCGCCTTGGCAAACGCGGTGAAGACGGGGAGGGTCTCCTCGTACTTGTACTCCATGCTGCCGTCGAACACGAAATCAGACAGCTTGTAAGCGACGGTTTCCTTCGCGAGCTGCGCCGGCGTCTTGTTCGGAATCGGTGCATCGGCCGGTGCGCCATACGGCCTGCGATTGTTCGGCGCGTACAAACCCATCACGGGCTTACCTTGCTCGATCAACCCGATCATCGGATTGAGTCGTTGCGTCGGCGCATCGGCCAGCGTGGTGGTGGCCGCGAAAGCGAGGCCAACAACAGAGGCGGCGCGCAGGCAATTGGACATGGCGTGAGCCATCGACATGGAAGGCATGATCTGGATTCCCCCGGGCGAACGTGCACGTTCGTGATGACATTGGTGTCGGATCTGACGCGCCGACGCCAGGTCGTGCGCGCATCTTCAAAGTAGCGCGTCGTCGCGTTCGACTTCAACCGCTTTGCGTACATCGCAGGTGTGGCGAAAACACCCTTGCGTAGGACCACCGTGCCAAACACGCAAAGTAATGTCGCCAAGTCGCGATTCGGCGCTCGATTCATGCTGCGACGTGGATCCCCGGCACACATTATCAGTAAATTCCTGCGACGCTACGCGCGTAGGATGTGCCGCGAAGTGAGGCATTGGCGCGAAACCTACGCGCCTGTGCCTCATCCTGGTGACTCATCTGCTGCGGCGGGCGTGGAATTCACCGGCGCAAGCCAAGCAGAAGAAGAATTTTCCTAATAGGGGGAATATGACGATGCATGATCGAAGCGCAGCACGTTCGGGCGACCGCCCAGTTTCTGCAGCTGTGAGACGGGCATTGGTGCCGACGAGTGCGTTGCTCGCGCTGACCAGTTTCGTTGCGATGAACGCTACGGCCCAGGAGGCGACTGGTACCTCTTCTGGCACGTCCCTCGAGACTCTCGAAGCCATCACCGTGACCGGTTCGCGCATCTCGCGTGCCGACGGTTATGAAGCACCGACACCCGTATCCGTGCTGGGTGCGGAAGATTTGAACAAGATGGCGACCGTGACCATCGCCGACTCCGTGAACCGCTTGCCTGCGTTTACGGGCAGCCAAACACCGCGTAATCGCTCCTCGAACATCAGCTCCGGCACCGCCGGCACGAACCTGCTGAACCTGCGCGGCCTCGGTGCCAACCGCACGCTGGTGCTCCAAGACGGCAAGCGCATGGTCGGTTCCTCGGTTGCCACGGGCACGCTCTCAGGCGCCGTCGACGTCAACATGATCCCCAGCGGCCTCGTGCAGCGAGTGGACGTGGTGACGGGTGGTGCCTCGGCCGTGTACGGCTCGGACGCGCTCGCAGGCGTCGTGAACTTCGTTCTTGATAAGGAGTTCACTGGCGTCAAGGGCAACGTCGATTACGGCGCGACCACCGCCGGCGACGGCGAGAACTACAAGTTCTCATTGACGGCGGGCACCAAGTTCGCCGACGGCCGTGGCCACCTGTTGTTCAGCGGCGAGTTCGCCGACGACAAGGGCATCATCGGCAACAATCGCAGCTGGGCGGACGATTCGTTCCAGTTGATGAACAACCCAAATGCGAATCAGGCTGGCCAGCCGTCGCTGCTCACGGTTCATAACGCCGGCGTTGCGAACGGCACTTACGGCGGCCTGACCTTGAGCTGCCAGACCATCACTCCGTACATCGACGCCCAGAGCGGCGATCCCGGCAACCGGCTCACACGCGCAACGGGCGCGTGCCCCTTGCGTGGAACTCAGTTCGTGACCGGCGGCGCGGCGCTTCCGTTTACGTTCGGCAACCCGCTGAGTGGTCCGGTCATGGAAGGCGGCGACTGGGAAGCCTCGCGTATCGATCGCGCGACGACCATCGCCCTGCCGCTGCAGCGTAAGACACTGTTCGGCCGCGCGAGCTACGACATCACCGATAACGTCACCGCGTTCGTCGACTTGCAGTATGGCAAGACCTGGTCGCACAACACGCAGGTCGTGCCCATCCTGAACAACGGCGGCAGCGTCTACGTTTACCAGGACAATGCGTTCCTGGCGCCGGAACTGCGGCAGGTGATGGTCGATAACAACATCGACGCCATCGAAATCGGCACGTTCAACGGCGACATGCACTACCTGCAGGGTATCAACGAGCGTGAGATGAAGCGTGGCGTGGTCGGTTTCGAAGGCAACTTCGAGCTCGGCGGCAAAGAGTGGAACTGGGATGCGTCCTACGTGCATGGCGAGCAGAACATCGTCTCCATGACGCCGACCAACCGCGTCAACGCACGCTACCTCGCGGCGATCAATTCGCGCGTCAATCCGACCACTGGCAACATCGAGTGCGGTCCGCGCGATGAATTCCTGCAGATCGAGGTCGATCCGAACTGCCGTGCCTACAATCCGATGGGTCTGGGCGTGAACTCGCCGCAAGCTCTCGGCTACGTCACCGACATGGGTTGGTCGGATATGACGCTGAAGCAGCAGGTCATCGCTGCCAGCATGAGCGGCGAGCCGTTCGAGAACTGGGCCGGCCCGGTGTCGATCGCGTTCGGCGGTGAGCATCGCAAGGAGTCGGCGGATGGCCGCGTGAGCGATCTGGACCAGGCGAGTGCATTCTTCGCGGGTAACTACAAGGCCACGATCGGTGAGTACACCGTGAACGAAGGCTTCGTGGAAACCGTGGTTCCGTTGTTGAAGGACGTGCCGGGTGCCGACACGTTGGACTTCAACGGCGCTGTTCGCTACACCGACTACAGCGAGTCTGGTGCCGTCACGACCTGGAAGGCCGGCTTGGTCTGGTCTCCGATCGAAGATGCGCGCTTCCGCTTCACCCGTTCGCGCGACATTCGCGCGCCGGGCTTGGGTGAGCTGTTCAACCGGGGCGCCGGTGGCACGGGCAACAACACCGATCTGGGGCCAGGCATGAACGGGGCGACCTATTTCATGCAGAGCCAGACCATCGGCAATCGTAACCTCAAGCCGGAAGAGGCTGATACGACTGGTGTCGGCGTGGTGCTGACGCCGCGCTTCCTGCCGGGCTTCACGATGTCGATCGACTACTACAAGATCGAGGTCGACGGCACGATCTACGTGCGCAACTCGCGTGAAATCATCGAAGGTTGCTACCTCAGCAACAATCAGCAGCTGTGCTCGCAGATCAATCGCAATGACGCGGGTTTCATCGATGTGATCACCAGCTACCCGGAGAACATCGTGGGTGAGACGGCGAGCGGCTTCGACATCGATGCCACTTACCGCTTGCCGGTGGGCCCTGGCGACTTGACGTTGCGTGCGATGGGTACGATCGTCGACAAGCTGGAGACGACCAGCGCCACGGGTGTAAAGATCGATGGTCGCGGTGTGAACTCGGACGACGCCGGCATCAACCTGGGTGCCAACCTCTCCGGCCCGAGACATCGCTTCCTGCTGTCGGCGGGTTACGACTGGAATCCGGTGTCGGTGACGTTGTCGATGCGTGGTATCAGCTCCGGTAAGTACAACAACGGCTTCCTCGAGTGCGCAGTGGGCAGCTGCCCGACGCTCGCTGAGGCGCAGGCGCTGGGGTACAACAACACGATCAACAACAATCGGATCGACTCCGCGCATTACTTCGACCTGGCTGTCAACTACAAGCTTGACACCCTGGGCGAGCTGTACTTCGTGATCGAGAACCTGACCAACGAGGATCCGGCGAAGGTCGCGGGTGGCCGCGGCGCTGGCTTCTACCAGGGTCAGTCGAACGTGACGCTGTACGACCGCTTCGGCACCATGTTCCACGGCGGCGTGCGCTTCCAGTTCTAAAAAACAGCAAGTAAGAAACGCGAGCGGGGCGGGCCCAATGCAGGCCCGCCCCCTTGGGGGATGACGATGAGAGTAGCGACCGTGCTCGCGCCCATCATGCTGGCATTGGCCGGAACGCTATTTTCGTCGAGCGCCTCGAGCGCCGAGCCGCCACATTCGGCGGATATTTCCAAACGCAGTCTCACTGCGAAAGATTTTCCACGTTGGCAGGAGCTCGAGCCCAACGTGTATGCCTATGAAGGGCTCCATTTCCCCGACAAAGACGGCGTGATCGTCAACACGGTCAGCCTGATCGTGGTCACGGGCGATGGCGTGGTGGTGGTCGACGGGCAGGGCGATGTGCCCCAGACCCAGCTGATGATCGAGAACATCCGCAAGATCACCGCTGAGCCCATTAAATATGTAGTGATCGCCTCGGATCACATCGACCACGTGGGGGGCAACGCGGCTTTCAAGGCGGCCTATCCCGACGTCGTGTTCATCGGCTCGCCCGCCTCGCAGAAGCGCCTGGCGAAAGATCCCAATCCGCCGACCATGCTCGTCTCCGAGCAGCGCTCGTTGCGCCTGGGCGCGGCTCAAATTGAAGTGCTGAACCTCGGACGCGCCCACACGGGCGGCGATCTGGTCGCCTGGATGCCCCAGGCAGGGGTGCTGTTCCTGGGCGAGGTGTATTTAAGAGACGTCTTCCCGGCCATGCGCTCGGCCTATCCGACCGAATGGCTCGCCACGCTGCGAAAATCGGTGTACTTGGGGGCAACGTGGCACATCCCGGGCCATGGCTTCATCGACGATGCGCCCACGTTGAGGCGCGAGTTGGACGAGGCGAGGCAGGCCCTGGCTTATGTCATTGATGAGGCGAAACGGCTGCATGCGGCCGGGTACAAGTGCGAATCTGCCGCGAACTGTCCGGCGGTGGAACACGCAAACTGGGGCCCGTATGCCGACTGGGCACTGCGCAGTTCGCAGGCCTCGCTGGCCATCGCTCGTGTATACCTCGAGATCGATGGCAAACTGCCGGAGAGTTGAGTTGTTCGAGCCGCATGGTGGAACTACTGGGTTCGTTGTGCGGTCCAAAGCGACGCGCCGACAAGCGCTGTGAGTTACTCCCGGAATTCAGGATAAACGCCTGACATCCGACGAAAATTTCCACTTTTGCGGCAAAAAACACAAAGTTCATGTAGCGCCTTAGGCGTACATTCTGAATAGCGGATAGAACCGGTCTAGCTCGATTGTAGAGTTGGATACCGTCCATCGCTGTGGGTTGATTGGTAGGGGGACGATGAGAGTGAAGTCATGTATCCGTGCCGTTGGCACAGTTGCTTTGACCAGCCTGCTGTTGGCCGGCTGTGCAGGCACCGATGAGCCCGAGAATCCCGGCACACCGCCGCGCGTTCGGGTCATCACCACCCAGCAGTACTTGAACACGGTTGGGAATGTGTTCGGCTCCAGCGTGAGCATGGACATGAAGTTCCCGCCGCTGCGTCGAACGGACGGTCTGCTGTCGAACGGCGCCGCGTTGGCCGGCGTGACCGCAGGCAAGATCGAAACCTTCCAGCGCGCCGCGAGCAGCATCGCCGGCCAGGTCGTCGCACCAGAGCGCCGCAACTACCTCATTCCGTGCACGCCTGCCGATGAAAAGGCGGCGGATGCAGAGTGCGCCAAGCAGTTTTTCTCGCAGACGGGCCGCCTCCTGCACCGTCGCAAGCTGACCGACGATGAGTTGGGCAAGTACGTCACGTCTGCCAATCAGGCCGCCGACCAGCTGAAGGATTTCTACGCCGGTATCGAGCTTACGCTCGAGTCGATGCTGATCAGCCCCGAAGTGCTGTTCATCGTCGAGACCACCAAAGACAAGGCCGACAAGCAGGGCAGCCGTCGCCTCGATGCTTACTCGCTCGCTTCGCGCTTGAGCTTCTTCCTGTGGGACGCAGGTCCGGATGACATGGTGCTGACGGCCGCCGAGAAGGGCGAACTCGACAGTCAGCGTGGCTTGAAGAAGGTCGTCGATGCGATGCTGGCTAGCCCGCGTCTTGAAGACGGCATGCGCGCGTTCTTCGACGACATGCTCGGCTTCGATGACTTCGATGCACTGTCGAAGGATCCCACCGTCTATCCGTTCTTCACGGGTGCGACTGCCGCCGATGCTCGCGAGCAGACGATGCGCACGCTCGTGGATCACCTGATCCACAAGCAGGAAGACTATCGCGAGCTGTACACCAGCCGCGTGACGTTCATGTCGCCGGCGCTTGCGCCGCTGTATCAGATCCCCGCATCGCGCGGCTGGACCGAATACACCTTCCCCGAAGACAGCCCGCGCCAGGGACTGCTCACGCAGGTGAGCTTCGTCGCTCTGCGCTCGCACCCCGGCCGCAGCTCGCCGACCCTGCGTGGCAAGGCACTGCGTGAGCGCCTGCTGTGCCAGGTCGTGCCGCCGCCGCCGCCGAACGTGGACTTCGGCAAGCTGGAAAACCCGGATGCGCACTACAAGACGCAGCGTGAGCGCGTGGCCGTGCACCTGGAAGATCCTGCGTGCGCCGGCTGCCACAAGATCACCGATCCGATGGGTCTTGCGTTGGAAAGCTTCGATGGCGCAGGCCGCTTCCGTACCGAAGAAAACGGCGCGGTCATCGACACCACCGGCGAGCTCGACGGCGTCGAATTCACCGACGTGGTCGGTCTCGGCAAGGCGTTGCACGACAACCCGGCACTGCCAAGCTGCCTGGTCGATCGCTTGTACAGCTACGGCTCGGGTGGCGCTGCCAAGCCCACCGATCGTCCGCTGCTGAAGTACTACACCGCCGAATTCCAGAAGGCCGGCTACAAGCTGCCTGAGGTGTTGCGCACCATCACCACCTCGGACGCGTTCCAGCACGTCACGGAAGCGAAGAAAGTGATTTCGAACGAGTGGCGCGAGCCGAGCGAGGAGATCGTCATCGATGAGCAGTTGCCGACCACGACCACGGTTGATGCGTCGAACGCTGCCTCCAATATACAAACCGTGGCTATGACTAACAGCCACGACAAGAACTGATTTGCCGTTGCGGAGAGATCACACATGAGCAAGTTGACCAGACGGACAGTCCTTCGAGGCGTAGTCGGCGGCGCTGCAGTAAACGTTGCGCTACCTTTGTTGAATTGCATGCTCAACACCAACGGCACTGCGCTCGCCGATGGCAAGCCGCTGCCGGTGCGTTTCGGCACCTGGGGTTGGGGCTTGGGCATGACCCAGAGCATCTTCGTGCCCAAGAAGTACGGCACGGACTTCGATCTGCCTGAAGAAATCTCGGCGCTCGCGCCGGTCAAGCAGCACATCAACCTCATCACCAACACGCAGGCGTTCCGCGACAACTACCAGAACCTGTGTCATTACACCGGTTGGGTGATCGCCCGCACGGGCGCCGCGCCGAAGGACACCAAGGACATCCCGGGTGAAACCATCGACGTGACCATCGCCAACCAGATCGGCGGCGGCACGCGCTTCAAGTCGCTGACGGCCACGGCCACCGGCGACGTGCGTAACACCTACAGCTACGAGAACAGCAACACGCCGAACGCGCCTGAGTGGTCGCCGCTGCAGTTCTACACCCGCCTGTTCGGACCTGACTTCCCGGATCCGAACGCCAAGACGTTCACGCCCGATCCGCGCATCATGGTGCGTCGGAGCGTGCTGTCCGGCGTGATGGATCAGACCAAGGGTCTGATGGCGACTGTGCCGGCCGATGACCGCGCGCGTCTGGACCAGTACTTCACGGGTCTGCGTCACCTGGAGCAGCAGTTCCAGCAGCGCCTGGAGAAGCCTGAGCCGATCGCAGCGTGCGTGCGTCCGGGCGAGATCAAGGTCGATCCGGCCATGGGTCAGGAAGCCGAAGCGATCATGGTTCGTCACAAGATGATGACGGAGCTGCTGGTGATGGCGCTGGCGTGCGATCAGACGCGCGTCTTCAACATGGCCTACACCAACGCGAACTCCTCGACCATCAAGCCGGGCTACGAGAAGCCGCACCACACGACGACGCACGAAGAGCCGGTGGACATGAAGCTCGGCTATCAGCCGACCGCCTCGTGGTTCACGCGCCGCGCGATGGAATCTTGGGCGTACTTCGTCGATGCGTTCACCAAGGTGAAGGAGGGCAACGGCACGTTGCTCGACAACGTCTTCATCATGGCGACGACCGACCACGGCTACGCTCGCGTGCACAGCCTCGATCACATTCCGATCTTCACGGCTGGCCGTGCTGGCGGCGCGGTGCGTTCGGGTCTGCACATCGACGGCAAGGGCACCACTGGCTGCCGCGTGGGCTACACCGCGCTGCGCCTGATGGGCGTGGACAAGCCGTCGTGGGGCGTGAACAGCAACAACACGTCGCAAGAGCTCGGCGAGATCCTCGTGTCTCGCATGAGCTGACCTGGCGGCGTGCGCAACTCATTCCCCAGAGCGCTGTGAAGCGTTCTGGGGATGAGTGTTTGATGGCTTAGGGGGATATGAATACATGAAAAAAATTCGGTGGTTGCTGTCGGCGGCGCTGTTGGTCAGCGCTGGCGTCAGTCAAACGACGCAGGCGGCCAATGGTCCGTACTGGCAATCCAAAGACTCCAAAGATGTCGAAGCGTATGTGAAGGTGCCGATGCCCGAGGGCATTCAGGTCATCCAAACCGAGCTCGAAGGGCCGGTTTACGCGACTGCCGAAGGCAAGACGATCTACACCTGGCCGCTTGGCGGCCTTCGTAACGGTAACGCAGGCGATCGTCGCAACAGCGGTGTCGCAACCTGCGACAACACCATTTATAAAGAGACGACCGGTTACATGAGCCCCTATCCGCCGGGCTTCCTGCTGCCGGAACCTGAGACGCGCAAGAGCTGCGAGGAGCTGTGGCCTGCGGTGCTCGCACCAGCCGATGCCAAACCCATTGGCAAGTGGACCGTGGTGAAGCGCAAGAACGGCCAGACGCAGTGGGCGTACGACGGCTATCCCGTTTACACCTCGAATCTCGATAAAAAGGCAGGCGATGTGTTCGGTGGCACCAATGCGCTGAGCGGTGGTGCACAGGGCATCGTGCGTCGGCCAATCGGTCCGCCGACGGATGTACCGCCGGAACTGGACATCGTGCCGTTCCGTACCGGCCGCATGCTCACGACCTACAAGGGCTTCTCCGTGTATGCCTCGGATGCCGACAGCCCGGGTAAGTCCAACTGCACCGGCAAGTGTCTGTCGGACTGGGATCCGGTGATCGCGCCGCAGACCGCAAAAGCCAAGGGTGACTGGAGCGTGGTCGAGCGCTCGCCCGGTATCAAACAATGGGCGTATCGCGGCGCGCCGCTGTACACCTACGTGCACGAGACCAAAGGTCGTGCCATGACCGGCAGCGACAATCCGGGTTGGCACAACGTCTTTACGCAGCGTTCGCTGCCGCCGCCGGCGGAGTTCACGGTGCAGGATTCGCGCATCGGCCAGGTACTTGCGGATAAGGACGGCAAGACTCTCTACGTGTACCAGTGCAACGACGATGCGCTGGATCAGCAGACCTGCGATCACCCGGATTCGCCGCAAGTCTATCGTATGGCCATCTGCGGCAACTTCGATCCTCAGGTGTGCCAGGCGACGTTCCCGTACGTTAAGGCGTCTCCCGGTGCGAAGGCCGACGGCAGCTTGTGGACGGTCGTGACGATCGATCCCAACACCGGCAAGTGGGCGAAGTCCGGCGATGCCGGTGCGCTCCAAGTGTGGGCCTACCGTGGCCGCCCCGTGTACACCTACGGCGACGATCTGAAGCCGGGTGACGCGAATGGCGACAACTACGGTGAGTTCAACGGTCAGCGCAACGGCTTCCGTGCGTACTGGCTGCGAGATGACTATCGGAACAACAACCTCGGCCGCTCGCCAGGCGACCGCTAAGTCGGCGAAATACAGGAGCTGATATGAAGAGCAATGCAGTTCGGATGATGAGCGTCGCCGGCTCGCTGCTGGCCGCCTCGGTGACGGTTGCGCTGTCCACGGCAAGTGCCCAGCCAGCGGCGCTGCAGGAAGGCGGCGGGGTGTTGAAAGATCGCCGCATCGGTTACGTGATGACCCATAAATATTGGGCTGTGTACGAAACCGAAGGTGCGAAGACCGAGTGCCCGCAAGGCTTCAACGACGGCCCGCGCGAGCAGTTCAAGAAACTGTACGACGACGGCAAGAAACGCAGCATCGTCGATGCGCAGTTGAAGCGCGAAGGCGAGCAGTGGCATCCGACGACCGCGCCGGAGTCGTTCGTGTTCAAGGAAGCGCAGGGCAATGTTTCCTACGGCTTGAACCTCGACGGTAAGGTGGGGCCGGAGGATTTCACTAGCCCCGAAGGCGAAAAGGGCATCGACAATCAGCTGTATCGCGTGATCGGCTGCATCGGCCACTACCGCACCATGGGCACGATCAATCACTTCGAAAATCTGTTCATGCGCAGCTACGACGACACGCGCATCGTGATCGAGCTGACCGAAGTGGACGATCTGAGGAACGATGATTCCGTGGTCGTGACGACGTATCGCGGTAGCGACGGTCTGTTGCAGGATGCGACGGGCGAAGGCTTCATTCCAGGCGGCACGCAGCGCATCGACACGCGCTGGGGCAAGGAATATGTGAGCAAGCTCAAGGGCAAGATCGTCGATGGCGTGCTGATCACCGATCCTGCCGACAGCGTGATGCTGCCGTGGGGTGTGACGTTCGGCACCAGCGGATATCACGTGTTCCGCGGCTTCCAGTTCAAGCTGAAGCTCGATCCGGAAGCAGCCGAAGGCTTGATGGCTGGCTTCGTCGATGTGAAGAACTTCAACCACCATTTGAATACTTCCTGGTCGACTCACCATCACAGCTACGGTCAGCTCTCCTCGCCCTCGCAATACAAGGCGATGATGCGTCTGGCGGATGGTTATCCCGATCCGAAGACCGGCAAGAACACGGCAATTTCCTCGGCCGTGAAAGTGAAATTCACGCAGGTATACGTGAAGCAGCCGGATCAGAAGGAACTGGTGTCGAAGCAGTAATGTTTGGTTGGGTGCGCAGGAATTTTCAGCCTGCGCACCCATGCTTGCCACGATCATGCGCCAAGGCGCCTTCACGGTGCGAATTTGGCGAAGAAATAACCGCGATGCGGTAGCTAGACTGCCCCTTACAACATGCAGACAACAAACGTTGTTAGGGGGCCGTCATGCTGCATTCACCCCGCCTGGATCGTCAGGCGGCCGCGCTCAGTCCAGCGCGCAACGCGCCACTGACGCTCAGAATTCCCGAGCCTGCCGCCCGTCCTGGCGAGCCGGCCAACTTCAGTAAGCTTCGTCTGTCGGCTCCCGGTGCGGTGCGCCGGCCCTCGCTCGATGCCGAGCCGCGCTCGATCCACGACCTCGCCTATGAGCTGATTCGCGTGCTCGATGACAATGGCAACGCGGTCGGACCGTGGGCGCCGGAGCTGTCGAGCGCGATGCTCATTTCCAATCTTCGCACCATGATGCTCACGCGCGTGTTCGATGAGCGCATGTATCGCGCGCAGCGTCAGGGCAAATGTTCCTTTTACGTGAGGAGCACGGGCGAGGAGGCGGTGGCCGCGGCGCAGGCGGCGGCGCTGGATGACGCCGACATGATGTTTGGCAGCTACCGCTCGCAGGGCCTGCTGATCGCGCGTGGCTATCCCGTCATCAAGATGATGGGCCAGGTGTATTCCAACGTGCTCGATCCGTTGCTCGGCCGGCAGATGCCGGTGATGTATTCCAGCCGCGAGCACAATTACTTCACCATCTCCGGCAACCTCGGCACGCAGTTCATCCAGGCGGTGGGCTGGGCCATGGGCTCGGCGTTGAGTGGCGACACTCGAATTGCCGCAAGCTGGATTGGCGATGGCACGACGGCCGAAGGCGATTTCCACTACGCGCTCACGTTTGCCTCCGTGTATCGCGCGCCCGTCATTCTCAACGTCGTCAACAACCAGTGGGCCATCTCCTCGTTCCAGGGCATCGCCGGTGGCGATGAAGCGCCGTTCGCGGCGCGTGCCATTGGCTACGGGCTGCCGGCGCTGCGTGTCGACGGCAATGATTTCCTCGCGGTGTATGCGGCGACGAAGTGGGCCGCTGAGCGTGCGCGATCCAATCACGGCGCGACGTTGATCGAGCTGTTCACGTATCGAGCCGATGCGCATTCGACGAGCGATGATCCGAGCCGTTATCGCCCCGCCGATGAAGGCACCAAGTGGCCGCTGGGCGATCCTATCGCGCGTTTGAAGCAGCACTTGATCGTGCGCGGCGAGTGGAGCGAGCAGAAGCATGCAGCACTCCAAGAGGAAGTGACGCAAGAGATCCGAGCGCTTCAGAAGGAAGCCGAATCGAAGGGCGTGCATGGTAACAACCAGACGGCGAGCCCGAAGACCATGTTCGAAGGCGTGTTCAAGGAGCCCGATCCGCGGCTGCTGAAGCAGCGCCAGGAGGCGGGATTCTGATCATGGCGACGATGAACATGATTCAGGCCCTGAACTCGGCCATGGCCACCATGATGGCGCGCGATCCGAGCGTCGTGGTATTCGGCGAGGACGTGGGCTACTTCGGCGGCGTGTTCCGCGCCACCGATGGATTGCAGAAGAAATTCGGTAAGAACCGCTGCTTCGATACACCGATCGCCGAAGGCGGCATCGTCGGTGCGGCCATCGGCATGGGCGCCTACGGCATGCGCCCGGTGGTGGAGATCCAGTTTGCGGATTACATCTATCCGGCGTTCGATCAGCTCACTTCCGAAGCGGCGCGTATTCGCTATCGCTCCGCGGGTGATTTCAACACGCCAATCGTCGTGCGCACCCCGTACGGCGGCGGCATCTTCGGTGGCCAAACGCACAGTCAAAGCCCCGAAGGTTTGTTCACGCACGTGGTGGGCTTGAAGGTCGTGATTCCTTCGACGCCATACGATGCGAAGGGCCTGTTGATCAGCTCGATCGAAGATGACGATCCGGTGATTTTCTTGGAGCCCAAGCGCCTGTACACCGGTCCCTTCGATGGTCGTCACGATGTGGCGGTGAAACCCTGGTCGGTGCATCCGGCGAGCGAAGTGCCGGAAGATTATTACCGCGTGCCGCTGGGCAAGGCGTCGATCGTGCGTCCCGGTGAGGATGTCACGATTCTCGCGTACGGCACGATGGTTCACGTGGCGCTGGCCGCTGCGCAGGAAAGTGGCGTCGATGCCGAGATCATCGATCTGCGCAGCCTGATTCCCCTCGATGTGGACACGATCATGAGCTCGGTGAACAAGACCGGTCGCTGCATCGTCGTTCACGAAGCGACTAAAACGAGTGGCTTCGGCGCAGAGCTTGCGGCGCTCGTGCAGCGCGAATGTTTCTATCAGCTGGAAGCGCCGGTGGAGCGGGTGACGGGTTGGGATATTCCTTATCCGCACGCGTTCGAGTGGCAGTACTTCCCAGGCCCGGCCCGCGTGGCGGCCGCCATGCGCCAGGCGATGGAGGCATAAGTCATGGGACAGTACAGTTTCAAATTGCCCGATGTGGGCGAAGGCACCGCTGAGGCGGAGATCGCCGAGTGGCGCGTGAAGGTGGGCGATCGCGTTGAAGAGGACCAGCCGCTCGTCGACATGATGACGGACAAGGCGACGGTGGAATTGACCTCGCCGGTGGCGGGCATCGTGCAGAGCATTGCAGGCAAAGCAGGCGAGAAGGCTGCGGTCGGCTCGGTGCTGGTCGTGCTGGAAACGGCCGGTGGCGCGTCCGCAAGCGAAAGCAAACAAACAGCGTCGGTGGAGCCACCCGCTGCGATCGCCGCTGCCGCTCAAGCCGAGCCGCGTCGTACCGGTACTGGCCCGGTCGCGGTGGCAACGATCGCCCCCAAGGCGAGCGGTGCGGAGGCGTCCGCAAAAGCAGCGGCGGCTGTTAGCCGTAGCGGTGGTTCGTCGGCGAATAGTGCTTCTGGCTTCAGCCGAGCTGCCGAGGCTGGCACTCAGCCTCGTCGGGGTGAGCGTCCAGCGGCATCCCCGGCCGTGCGTCGTCGCGCTGAAGAGCTCGGCATCAAGTTGCAGTTCGTGCGTGGCACCGGCCCGACCGGTCGCATCCTGCACGCCGATCTGGATGCCTATCTTGCTGAAGAGACTGGCAACGGCGGCCCATCGCGCATCGGTCATGCCGAGCCTGCTCAAGGCGGCGGCAACAACTATCTGTACAGCAAACTCTCCGGTGGCGAGGACGTCCCCGTCATCGGCCTGCGCCGGCAAATCGCCGAGCGCATGCAGGCGGCGAAACGTCACAATTTTCCACACTTTCACCTATGTGGAAAGAGGTCGACGTTACCGAAACTCGAAAGAAGAACTTCGTGCTCACCTCAACGCCACGCGCGCCAAGGATCAGCCGAAGCTGACCCTTTCTGCCGTTCCTCATGCGCGCACTCGTTCGTGTGCTGCGTGAGTTCCCGCAGATGAATGCTACGTACGATGATGAAGCTGGCGTCATTCATCGCAGCGCCCCGGTGCACATCGGCATGGCCGTGCAAACCAATCGCGGCTTGCTGGTCGCCGTGATCAAGCACGCCGAGTCGCGCGACCTGTGGGACTGTGCAAGCGAAGTGGGTGAGCTCGCCACGGTCGCACGCGACGGCAAGGCATCGCGAGACCAGTTGAGTGGCTCGACGATCACGATCACGAGCCTCGGCCCCTTGGGCGGCGTCTCAGCAACGCCCGTCATCAATCGTCCCGAGGTTGCCATCATCGGACCGAACAAGATCGTCGAGCGCCCGGTGGTGCGCGACGGGCAGATCGTGATTCGCAAGATGATGAATCTGTCGTCCTCGTTCGACCATCGCGTCATCGACGGCGCCGAAGCCGCCGAGTTCATTCAACGCCTGCGCGCGGTGCTCGAGCAGCCCGCCACCATTTTCGTTCGGTGATTCCGATGAGCGAACACATCAAGACACGGTTGTTGGTTGTGGGCGGTGGGCCCGGCGGATATGTGACGGCGTTGCGAGCCGCACAGCTTGGCCTGCAGGTCACGCTGGTGGAGGCCGACCGATTGGGCGGCACCTGCTTGATCCGTGGCTGCATCCCCTCGAAGGCGATGATCCACGCCGCGGAAAAGTTTACGAACGTGCGGGATGCCGCCAAACAGGGCGGCACGTTAGGCATTTCCTTAAGTGCATCACCGACCCTGAATCTCGCCGAGACGGTGAAGTGGAAAGATGGCGTCGTGAACCGCTTGAACGAAGGCGTCGCAGGCCTGCTCAAGCGCGCGAAGGTGCAAGTGATCTCCGGCTGGGCGAGCTTCGTCGATGCGAAGTCGTGCGTGGTGCAGACCAGCGGCGGGCAGATCAGCATCACGGCCGAGCACGTGGTGCTCGCGACGGGCTCCGAGCCCGTGGCCTTGCCGGGGCTGCCCTTTGGTGGACCGATCATTTCCTCGACCGAAGCCTTGTCGTTGCAGAGCCTGCCGCGCAGCCTCGCCGTCATCGGCGCCGGCTACATCGGGCTCGAGTTGGGCATCGCATTCCGCAAAATGGGTGTCGATGTCACCGTCATCGAAGCTCAGGATCGCATCCTGCCCCTGTATGACAGTGCGTTGGTGAAGCCGGTCGCGCGCTGGCTGGAGAAGAACGGCGTGCCGGTGCACCTGGGCGCGTCGGTCGTCGGCTTCGAAGCAGGCTCGCTGTTCGCGAAGACCCAGGATGGCCGGTCGCTGGCATTGAAGACCGAGCAAGTCCTGGTCACGGTCGGTCGCCGGCCGCGTACGGAGGGCTGGGGCCTGGAGAACATGGGCATCGACATGAGCGGTCGCTTCGTGCACGTCGACGATCAGTGCCGCACCTCGATGCGCAACGTGTGGGCTATCGGCGATCTGGTCGGCGAGCCTATGCTCGAGCACAAGGCCACCGCGCAGGGCGAGATGGTCGCCGAGCTCATCGCGGGCCACCGGCGGCGCTTCGATCCGGTCGCGATTCCGGCCGTATGCTTTACGGAACCGGAGATCATCAGCGTCGGTTTGTCACCGAGTGACGCGGGCGCGGGCGACATCGAGGTGATCACCTCGCAGTTCCCGTTTGCCGCCAACGGCCGGGCGTTGTCGATGGAGGCGGGCGAGGCGGGCGGATTCGTGCGCATCGTTGCCCGCAAACACGACCGTCGCTTGCTTGGCATTCAAGCCGTCGGCGCGCACGTGTCCGAACTGTCCGGGGAGTTTGCGCTGGCGCTCGAAATGGGCGCGACGCTGGAGGATGTGGCGGGAGTCATCCATGCCCATCCGACCCTCTCCGAGGCATTCTTTGAGGCATCGCTGGCCGGTCTCGGCCATGCCTTGCATGTGTAATGGCCGCTGAAGAAAGAGGCGCCATGAGCAACGGCAGTCTCGACAAAATCGACTACAAGATCCTCTCGGTCCTGCAACAGGACGCATCGCTGTCGGCGGCGGAGGTCGCCGAGGCCGTGGGCCTCTCGCAGTCGCCGTGCTGGCGGCGGATCCAGCGGCTCAAGGACGACGGCTACATCACCAAGATCGTGGCGCTGCTCGACCGGCAGAAGCTGGGCCTGCGTGCGCAGCTGTTTCGTGCAGGTCAAGGTGGTGAAAAACGACCGGGCGAGCCTCGCCGAGTTTTCCGAGGCCATCCGCGCCTTTCCCGAGGTGATGGAGTGCCACGTCGTGCTCGGTGTGTTCGACTTCCTGCTACGCGTGGTGGCCAAGGACATGGACGCCTACGAGACCTTCTACTTCGAGAAGCTCTCCCGCGTGCCGCACATCCTGGAGGTCACCTCCTATGTCGCGGCCTCGGAGATAAAAACCACAACTGCCTGGCCGTTGCACGTCTAGCAACGAACTTTGCCAGGGAACGCAACACTGCCTCGCTTGCGGGGCGGTGACGTTCGTCCTTTACCTGAAACGTTGTTCATAAAACCCCTAGAACGACGTTAGCGTCTTGCAACTGTCGCCATTTACGTGCATCACTACGCCACCAAACTCGCCGAGGTTGATAAGTAAACGCACCAAGCACGCCCAACGCACATAATCGTCCTAAGACATGCCTGTAGACGGTTGCGCCCGACCAGCACACACGAGCGCGCCGATCGCGTATTGATGAGGGGGGAATGATGGAAGGTCTGGACAAGATCGATCTGAAAATCTTGCGTGCGCTTCAGGAGGATGCCTCGCACTCAGCCGCCGAAATCGCAGATTCGGTGGGACTGTCGCAGTCGCCGTGTTATCGGCGCATTCAACGCCTGAAGGAAGAGGGCTATATCACCCGGATCGTGGCGATGCTCGATCGCCGCAAGTTGAACCTGCTCACGCAGCTGTTCGTGCAGGTCAAGGTGATCCGCAACGACCAGCAGAGCCTGCAGGAATTCACCGAGTACATCCGCAGCTTTCCGGAAGTGCTCGAGTGTCACGTGATCCTCGGTGCCTACGATTTCCTGTTGCGCGTGGTGGTGCGCGACATGGAAGCTTACGAAAAATTCTATTTCGGCAAGCTGTCCACAGTGCCTAATATCCGCGAAGTGAATTCCTTCGTGGCGGCTTGGGAAGTAAAGTCGACCACGTCATTGCCGCTGAAGATCTAAAGGCGTGCAATCGTCCGTCGCCAGCTCGATGCATTACGCATACATCATGCGCAAGGCGCGAGCTGGGGACGCATTTCCGCGAAGTTCCTGCCACGCCGCAGGAGTAGGCTTTTGACAGTAAGAATGGCGCCGCGTGACGGTGCCGTAACAACGGCCCGCAAGGGCTCACTAGAGCGATCCGCTCGGAGGGGGATGCATGACTACGACTCGTGCCGCGAACAGGTTCGGTAGCACGTTGCTCGCGATGGGACTCTTCGCCGTGAGTCTGTCGGCGAGCGCCGAAGACGTGAAAGTGACACTCACGGGCGCCGAGGAAGTTCCCGCCGTGACCACCCAGGCCAAGGGCGAGGGCACGATCACGATCGCGAAGGACATGAGCGTGACCGGCAGCGTCAAGACCTCCGGCGTCGAGGGCATCGCGGCTCATATTCATCTCGCCGAGCCGGGCAAGAACGGCCCGCCGGTCGTCACCCTGACCAAGGGCGAAGACGGCAGCTGGTCCGCCCCGGCAGGCTCGAAGCTCACTGAGGAACAGTATCAGGCGTTCAAGGCAGGCCACCTGTACGTGAACGTGCACAGCGCCGCTCACAAGGGTGGAGAGATTCGGGGCCAGCTGAAGCCGTAAGGCTAAAGTTGCGTCAGGGGATCCATTATTAAGCGGCCGACTCGCCGGACTCGATAACAAATGACGAAATTGAACATTGCAGGCGGCCGACGCTCCCGCGTCGCCGCCACTTGGGTAACGCTCGGTCTTACATTCGGTGTCGCCTGCGTCACAGGTCTGTCGATCGCCGACTCCAGTGCTGACAGTCCGGCGGCCAGCGCCGGAGATCAAGCCAACTCGCTGATCGAGCGCGGTCGATATGTCGCCCGCGCCGGCAACTGCGTGAGCTGCCACACCGCGCACGGTGGGCAGGCATTCGCCGGCGGGCTCGCGTTCGAAACGCCGTTCGGCAAGATCTATTCGACGAACATCACGCCCGATCCGGACACCGGCATCGGTAAATGGACCGAGGAGCAGTTCGCTCGCGCGGTACGCGAAGGCGTGCGCCCCGACGGTGCGCATCTGTATCCCGCGTTCCCGTACACGGCCTACACCAAGTTGACCGACGAGGACGTCTCGGCGCTGTACGCGTACTTGAAGGTCGTGAAGCCGGTGAACAACACCACGCCGGAGAACGAGATGAGCTTCCCGGCCAACCAGCGCTGGGCGCTGGGTATCTGGAAGACGATGTTCTTCGATGAGGGCCGCTTCAAGGAGAATCCGGCGCAGTCGCCCGAGTGGAATCGGGGGGCGTATCTGACCGAAGCGCTCGGTCACTGTTCCGCCTGTCATTCGCCGCGCAACTTCATGGGCGCGGAAAAATCCAGCATGGCGTACACCGGCGGCGAACTGAACGACAAGGTCATGACGGGCGAAGTCAAGCAATGGTCGGCGCCCAATCTCACCAACGCGAAGAACGGCCTGGCTGCCTGGTCCGTGGAAGAGCTGGCGGCGTATCTGAAGACCGGGCGTAACGAGTTCGTCGAGACGCACGGCCCGATGAACGAAGTCATCTTGAACAGCACGCGTCACCTGACCGATGAGGACACGATGGCGATGGCCACGTACCTGAAGAGCCTGCCAGCCAACGAAGGCAAGGTCGGCAAGCCGGCCAGCGCCGAAGCGTTGAAGGCGGGCGAGAGCCACTACAACCTTCACTGCGGCACCTGCCATCAGCCCAGCGGCCTCGGCGCGCTGAGCGAAGATGCGGGCGCGAACCTGGTCGGCAATCCGCTGGTGCAGGCGAGCAACCCGGCCTCGCTCATCAACGTGATTCTCTACGGTCCGCACCTGGCGAAGCTGCCTGGCCCGAAGCGCTGGAAGGATATGCCCAACAACTTCGGCGAGAAGCTCTCCGATGAGGAAGTGGCTTTGATTGCCAGCTACATGCGTGCCGCATGGGGCAACGTCGGCGGTGCAGTCACCGAGAAGCAAGTGGCCCAGCAGCGCTAACGCGCCACTGAAGTCCATCGGGATGAAACATAGCAACGCGTACGTGCAAACGTGCGCGTTGCTGATTTCGGGGGTCGAATGAAAAAACTGGGTTGGTTGCTGGTCGCCATCATCGGCGCTTTCGCGATCGGCGGGCTCGCGGTTCACCGTGGCGAGTCCATCAACGCGATGTGGCTCATCGTCGCGGCCGCGTGTGTCTATGCCATCGGCTATCGTCTGTACAGCGCCTGGGTTGCCGCCTCGGTGCTCGTGTTGGATCCGAGTCGGGTCACGCCCGCCGTACGAATCAACGACGGTCGCGACTACGTCCCGACCAACAAGTGGGTGGTCTTCGGCCATCACTTCGCCGCCATCGCCGGCCCCGGCCCGCTGATCGGCCCGACGCTCGCAGCTCAATTCGGTTACTTGCCCGGCACGATCTGGATTCTGGTCGGTGCGGTGCTGGGCGGCTGCGTGCAGGACATGACGGTGCTGTTCCTGTCGACCCGTCGCAACGGTCGCAGCCTGGGTCAGATGGCGAAAGATGAGATGGGACCGGTCGGCGGTTATGCCGCGATGATCGGCACGCTCGTCATCATGGTCATCCTGATCGCCGTGCTCGGCCTCGTGGTGGTCAACGCCATGCGCCACAGCCCATGGGGCACCTCGACGGTGTTTGCGACCATTCCGATCGCGCTGCTGGTCGGCATTTACATGAAGGACATTCGTCCGGGCCGCGTGCTGGAAGCCTCCATCATCGGCGTGGTTCTCTTGCTGCTCGCCGTGGGCGGTGGCGGCTGGGTCGACAGTCACCCCACGATTCGTCAGTTCTTCGATCTGGACGCGCTCACGCTCGCCTGGTTCGTGATCGGTTACGGCTTCATCGCTGCCGTGCTGCCGGTGTGGCTGCTGCTTGCACCGCGCGACTATCTCTCGACGTTCTTGAAGCTCGGCACGGTGACGCTGCTGTTCATCTCCGTGATCGTGATGCGTCCGGACATTCACATGCCGGCGGTGACCCAATTCATCGACGGTTCCGGCCCGATCTTCGGCGGCGCGCTGTTTCCGTTCGTGTTCATCACCATCGCGTGCGGCGCCATCTCGGGCTTCCACGCACTGGTCTCGAGCGGCACGACGCCCAAGCTGCTCACCAATGAAGGCGATGTGCGTCTGATCGGCTACGGCAGCATGATGCTGGAGTCGGCGGTCGCCATCATGGCGATGATCGCGGCCACGCTGCTCGAGCCGGGCATTTTCTTCGCGATCAACAGCGGACCGGGTGCGGTCGGTGCGACGCCCGAAGAGGCGGTGGCGACGATCACCAGCTGGGGCTTCCCCGTGACGGTCGATCAGATGGCGTTCCTCGCCAAAGAAATGGGCGAGTCGACCTTGTTTGCTCGTACCGGCGGTGCGCCGTCGCTGGCGGTCGGCATGGCGAGCATTTTTGCCTCGACGTTCGGTCAGAACATGCTGGCACTGTGGTACCACTTCGCGATCATGTTCGAAGCGGTCTTCATTCTGACGACGCTCGATGCGGGCACGCGCGTGGGCCGCTTCATGTTGCAGGATGCGCTGGGTCACATCTGGCCGAAGCTCGGCCAGACCTCGTGGTACCCGTCGATATTGTTCTCCAGTGCCATGATCGTCGCCGGCTGGGGTTACTTCCTGTACATCGGTGTGATCGATCCGAACGGCGGCATCAACATTCTCTGGCCGTTGTTCGGTATCTCCAATCAGCTGCTCGCCGGCATCGCGCTGTGCATCTGCACGGGCATTCTGGTGAAGTCGGGCAAGCTGCGTTATGCGTGGGTGACGGGCGTGCCACTGGCGTGGCTGACGCTCGTGACGACCGTGGCGACCTGGCAGAAGGTCGTCTCCGACGATGTGCGAATCGGCTTCCTGGCTGCTGCCAATGACATCGCATCGAAACTGGCTGCTGGCACCTTGAGCCCCGAACAGGCCGCGGTTGCGCCACAGCTGATCTTCAACCAACGACTCGATGCCGTGCTGGCGGTCGTGCTGACGCTGATTCTCTGGATCGTGATCGCCGATACCGCGCGCGTGTGCATGCGAGTCGTGCAAGGCTTGCCGGTACCCCCAAGTTCGGAGGTCCCGGCGCGAGGAGCGGCATGATCAATACACTTCGCAGAACCATTCCGACCAACACGTGGTCGACCGACGAAATCCGCCAGTTGCGGCAGTTGGCTACGGCCGGCGCCTCGCTGGACACGATTTGCGTCACGTTGCGAAGGACGCGCTCGGCGATTAGAAACAAGGCGACGATGCACGGCATCTCGCTGAAGCGTTGCGGTGAGAGTCTGAGCTCACACGAGCAAGGGGCTGCATAGAATGAAGCACGCGCGGGTCACGGTAATGGCGACAGCATTGCTGTCGGGGGCGATGTTCTCGACCGTTCACGCGGCAGAGTCTCCACTCGAGATCAACGCGTGCGCTTTGTTGACGCCGGCGGAGATTTCCGCCGCGATCGGCGGCTTGCCCGTGGACAACGGCCGCCGTCAGGACGAGGGCATGTCGCGCGACGGGCAATACTCATCGACCTGCTTCTGGACAATCGAGCCCGATAAGGCGCCGGATGTCACGCAGCCGGGCCGCGGGCGCCGTTTCGTGATTCTCAATGCCCACCGCTGGCCTGCAGGGCAGGGCTTGGCGAAGAAGTTCCTGGAGGCGTTCCATGAGTCCGCAGACCAGGGCGTCATCTCGAACCAACCCGTGCCTCGCAAGTTCGGCGACGAGGCGCTGTGGTGGGGCGACGGCCTCGCAGTTCGCAAGGGCGATGTGAGCTTCGGCATTTCCGTCTTCATGCCCAAGCGCGGCGAAGCGCGCACGAGCGCGATGGAGGAGAAGCTCGCGCCGAACATCCTGCGACGGCTCGATCGCAAGACGGCGGTCTGAAATCGCACAGCGCCGCCTAGATCAGCGGCACGATGAGATAGCACCCCACCGCGCGAACTCTTAGCGCGCGGGAAGGCGAGGGTGTGACTGCGGTCATTTCCGAAGAACGTCGCACGAGGCAGACTTCTGTCGAGCAAGCGCACCTTGCACGGCATGGACGCACACGCCTTCGTAGAGGGGCGGTAGTGTCCGCGAAAGCCGAGCCCTCGCGCCTGCGCTCGAAACTACGCAGGACGCCTCTACGTGCATCTCGACAGCTCCGATAGTGCGAACAACGTCACGGTTCGCCACGCAAAGAATCACTCTCGCTTTTCCAGTCTGCTCGCCGCCACATTGCTGATGGCATTACAGGGCGCGCACGCCGCCATCCCTACGGTGTCGATCGTCATCGTAGACCCGATGCTGGGCGTGGGTGAAACCACGCAGGTCACCTTCACGTTCTCCGAAGCGGTCAATGGCTTCGACCACACGGACTTGACGGTGACCGGCGGCTCATTGGGTCCCCGCACCACCAGCGACAACACCACCTGGACGGCCACGCTCACCCCACCGCTCAACTTCGCCAGCAGCGGCAATACTATTTCCGTCGCACTCAGCGGCGTGACGAGTGTGTCAACCGACGAGCCGGGCGTCGGGACGGCGACGTCGGCCCCGTACACCATCGATACGATACGGCCAACGGCCGACATCGTCGTGAGCGATACGTTGCTGACCGCGGACGAGACCTCACTCGTGACGATCACTTTCAACGAGGCAGTCACAGGCTTGACCCTCGCGGATTTCATTCCCAGAAACGGTACGCTCTCCTCGTTGAGTACCGCCGACAACATCGTCTACAACGCTACGTTGACGCCCACAGCGAACCTCACTCGAAGCACCAACGTCATTACATTGGACAACACCGGCGTGATGGACGGGGCTGGCAATGCCGGCGCCGGCACCACGGACTCGAACAATTACGCTATCGACACCGAAAGGCCCAGGGCGACTCTGACCCTTTCAGATACCGAGTTGAACTGGGGCGAAACTGCGACGGTCACCATTGTTTTCAACGAGCCGGTGACGGGGCTCGATCTGGCGGATCTCTCGGCCGATAGCGGCACGATCAGCGCGCTCACAACTGCAGATAACGTCACGTATACCGCTCAGTTCACTCCAACGGCGAACCTGCCGCACGTGCCCACCAACCGGATCCGTCTGGATAACACGGGCGTGCAGGACAGCGCCGGCAACGCCGGCACGGGATTCACGGATTCGAGCAACTACACCGTACGCACGGTACGGCTCACATTCCTCGTCACCAGCAGTATCGACACTGGCGATGACTCGACGATCGCAGCGGATGTCACGATCGACGGAGCCGATGGCGACGGATTGAGCTTGCGCGAAGCGATCGGCTGGGCGCGCAGTGGAGATACCATCATTTTCGATCTGAATGGTGGTGTCAGCGGTCGGCAAGGCGGCACCATCACGCTCGGCGGAACGCAACTGAGCCTGAATTACAACATCACGATCGACGGTGATGTCGATGGCGATCATGTGCCTGATGTGACGATCTCCGGTAATGGCGCCAGCCGCATTTTCCTGGTCGACAACAACGTCACGCTCGAAGGCCTCACGCTGATCGATGGCAGCACCTTCGGCGGCGGTGCCGCAGTGGGGGTGGGCGTGGCCGGTGTCGCAATCACTCTTCGCGACTGCGTGCTCGATAACAATCACGAGACGGGATCCGGCGGTGGCGCGATCTACGCAAGCGGCAGCGCCGTGACGCTGATCAACACGACCGTCTCGAACAACAGCTCTGCCAACTTCGGCGGTGGCGTGCGAGTCGTCGGGCCAGGCGGCTCGCTCAATGTCATCAATAGCACCATCACTGGCAACCGCACGGCCGGTTCGGGCTCGCACGGCGGCGGCATTCAATTCGGCGGCTCGGGGACGATGACAATCGTCAACAGCACGATCAGTGGCAATGCGGCGATGGGTTCGGGTTCCCTCGGCGGCGGAGTCCGCGTGACCCCGGGTTCCGGGGATGTTGCCTATATTTATAACAGCACCATCGTCGGTAACGCTGCAGAAAGCGGCGGCGGTGGTGTGCATGCCGGGCGCACTGAGACGATCGCCAACACGGTGGTCGCAGGAAACGTGAGCGGCGCGGGCTCGCAACCCGCCGTCGGCGGCTCATCGCTTGCAACCGGCGGCAGCCCGGACGATGTCGCCGATGTGCTCGACGTGGCGATGCACAGCTACTTTGGCTCGAATGTCACGATCACCGCCGATACGGGTTCGCTGAATAGCCAGGGCACCGGCAATCTGCTGCTCGGCGATCTTGCATTCAATAATGGAGGCCACGTCCAAACTCATAAGCCGCAGATTGGCAGTGCTCTGATCGGCGCAGGCAATGCGGCACAGCTGCCCGCCGATGCGTACGATCTCGATGAGGACGGAGATACCTCGGAGAGCCTGCCAATCGATGCAAACGGGAATGCTCGCGTACGCGCGGGCCTCGACATCGGTGCGGTCGAGTTCGCCTCTGCCGCTGTGACGTCGGTGAGCTCCACGGTCGCCAATGGCAGTTACGGAGTCGGCGCTTCGATCCCCATTACAGTCACGTTCGACGCACCCGTCGTTGTAACCACCAGTGGCGGGGTGCCGACGCTCACGCTCGAGACGGGAGCGATCGATCGACCGATCGCCTATGTTGCCGGGTCCACCACGGACACGCTGACCTTCAACTACGTGGTGCAGCCGGGCGATGTTTCCGCCGATCTGGATTACCACAGTGCCGGCGCGCTGACGCTGAATGGCGCGATCATCCGCGATCTCGCTGGGGTCGATGCCACGCTCACACTGCCGATCCCGGGCAGTGCACTTTCGTTGGCTGGGCAGAAGGCAATCGTCATTGGCGGCGTTGCTGTCAACGACCAGGATGGCGACGGCATGAGCGATGAGTTCGAGCAACGCTATGGCTTGGATCCGCACGATCCGTCCGATGCCGCGACCGATCTGGATGGAGACGGGGTGTCGAACCTCGATGAGTTCCTGCAGGGCAGCGACCCGACGCGTGACGATCAGGCGCCGCTCATCAGTTCTCCGCCGCCGGTGACGATCGATGCGACCGGCCTGCTCACGATTGCACCGACGTTGACACCCCCTTCGGCGGTGGATGGTCGCGATGGGCCGGTCACGGCCAGCCTGGTGGAGGCACTGGATTATCTGGCGCCGGGCACGCACACGGTCACCTGGCAAGCGACCGACGCTGCCGGCAACCGCGGCCAGACACTGCAGGCCATCAACGTTCGACCACTGATTTCCCTGGGTCCCGATCAGGTCAGCGGCGAGGGCGCGGATGTTTCCGTGCGCTTCTTCCTCAATGGAACGTCGCCGAGCTATCCGCTTACGGTGGCTTACACGGTCGGCGGCACCGCCGGCACCGGCGATCATGATCTGGTGTCCGGTGTCGTGGTGTTTGAGCAAGATGAAGTCGAAAAAACGGTGACGGTGTATGTCACCGACGATGGTATTGCCGAAGGCGAGGAAACCCTCACGGTGGCGCTCACGGGCGAGGGCAACTTCGGCGCGCGTCGTAACCATGTCATCAGGATCGTTGAGACCAATGTGGCGCCCACGTTCGACTGGTCGGTCGTGCAAGGGGGCAGGCAGACGAGCGTTGTCGTCAGGGAGGGTGGTCTCGTGACGCTGGGAGCGACCGTGCGCGATTCGAACCCGGCGGACGAGCACACGTATCACTGGAGCATTCCGGCTGACATCCTCGCTACGAGCGTGGGTAGTTCCGTTCGTACGTTTGATCCATCACTGCTCGCGCCTGGCTTTTACAAGTTCGAGTTGGCTGTCGGCGACAGCGGTACGCCCGCGATGAGCACGTATGACTTCCGCGTCATCGAGGTCGTCGCGGATGCCCCCGCGTTGAGCGCGAGCATGGATACCGATGGCGACGGCATCGATGACGCGTCGGAGGGCTGGGGAGATGACGATGGCGATGGACAGCCGAATTATCTCGACGCCAGCGACCTGCGAAACGTGCTCAACGAACGCGTGGGCGATGACGGTCTGTTCCTGATCGAAGCGGATCCGGGCGTGCGGCTCATCCTGGGCGAGGGCGCGTTCCAAGAGGGCGCCGACGGCGCATTGTTGAACGATACCGAACGGGCGGGGCAGCGCCGCCTGCCGCTCGACATTGTGAGAAACGCCGGAGGGTATTTCGATTTCGGCGTGCGTGATTTGCCGAGCGTCGGCGGCAGTATCCAGATCGTCATCCCACAGCGTCAGCCGATCCCCGTGAACGCCGTGTATCGTCAGTTCGCGGCTGGACACTGGACCACATTCATCGAGAACTCACGCAATCGGGTGGCATCGGCTCCGGGTCTGCTCGGGGTGTGTCCGCCACCGGGCAGCCTCGATTACCGAGCCGGATTGAGCGAGGGCGACTGGTGCGTGCAGGTGACCATCGAAGATGGCGGCGCGAACGACGCCGATGGCATGGAGAACTTTGCGATCTCAAACCTCGGCGGAGTCGGCTCAGTCAATGCTTTTAGCCGCACTACGAGAGGCGGTGGCGGCTCGATGGGACCTGGGTTCCTGCTCTTGTTATTGACCGTGATGGTTTGTCGGGGACGGCGTTCGCAGATCACCGTGAGGTGATCGCGAATCAAGATGCGGGAACCTCAGGCGCCACGCAGCGACAACGTGGCGCACAGGCCGCTCGGCGTATTCGGTGCCAGGCGCAGGTCACCGCCGTGCTGTTGAGCGACGCGATCGACGATCGGCAGTCCGAGGCCGCTGCCGCCGTGCTCCAGGCTGCGCACGAAAGGTTGTCGCACGCGATCGGCTTCCACGGGCGACAGACCCGGACCTCGGTCGCGCACCTCGATCGCCCAAGCGTCTTTAGCGCGAGTCAGATACAAACTGAATGGCGGTGCGCCGTGGCGTTCGGCATTGCCGATCAAGTTGCTCACGGCACGTAGCAGCGCCATTGGACGCCCTCGTAGCGGCGCTGCGTCCGGTAGTACGGTGTCCCATTCGCACTTCGCGGCGGTCACTGCGTTTCGGCAGATATCGACAAGGTCGACCGGTTCGTTGGTTTCGTCGCGACCGTCACGCGCATAGTCGATGAACTGCGTCAGGATCGCGTCTATCTCCTCGATGTCTCGGCCCATGCCGGCGCGCAGTTCTGGATCGGTGTCAGGTAGCAGCTCGAGTGCGTATTGCAGTCGTGTCAGCGGTGTACGCAGATCGTGAGAGATGCCGGCGAGCATCATGGAGCGATCCGCGGCCGCACTGCGAACTTCAGCGCTGGCGGCGGCCAGCGCCTGCGCGAGTTCCGTAACCTCGGAAGATGAGGGGGCGAGCGTGGGCGGAGGATCGCCGCGACTGATGCTAGGCGCGGCCTGCGCCAACTGACGAAGAGGAAGAACCATTCGACGTGCGTAGTAGGCCGCCGCCAGCCACACGAGCGGGACACTGCCGGCCAGAAGCAGTACCGAGAACCGGCGCACTTTCTTGCGATCTTTGGGGTATCCAAAGGAGACCCAGACGGGAGGCGCCGCGTCCAATGCGAGCCATATTCCGTCCGCGCCGTTGTAGTGGCCCACCTGTATGACGCGCGATGTTTCGGATCGCTGCTGAGCCTGATCAGTCAGCTCGCGCATGAATGGCGCCACGCGCCTTGTGAGCTGCTCCGGTGGCGTCTCGATGACCTGCAGCCCGGCGCCCCTTAGCGCTTCCAGCATCTGCGTACGCGGCTGGTGCCGACCCATTTCCTCGATTGCGCCGGCGAAGCCATCCATCGCCCGCAGTAACTGCGAGGCCGCGGGGCGCGTGACCAGCTCACGGCCGAGCAGTACGGCCAGGATGGCGGTGCCAATCAAGGTGAGCGCGATCACGAGGGCCAGCTGAGCAAACACTCCGCGCGGAGAAGAAATCATGGCACCTCTCCCGGCGGCACGTAGACGTAGCCCGTGCCCCATACAGTTTGAATCAGGCGCGGATTGCGCGGATCTTGCTCAATCAAGCGCCGCAGACGCGCAATCGTGACATCAATACTGCGCTCGAACGCGTCGTGTTCGCGGCCGCGTGCCAGGCTCATCAGTCTGTCTCGGCTGAGTGGCTGGCGCGGATGCCGCAGTAACGTTGCAAGCACGGCGAACTCGCTGGAAGTCAGCCGCAGCGGAGTCGCGCCGCGTGCCAGCTCGCGCGTGCCCAGGTTCAGTTTGAACTCGCCAAAAAGAATCTCTCCGCCTTCGGGTCGGGGGGCGCCGGAGACTGGGTGTGTCCGACGCAGCACTGCTTTGATGCGTGCCAACAGCTCGCGCGGATTGACCGGCTTTGGCAGGTAGTCATCGGCACCGATTTCCAGGCCGACAATACGATCGATCTCATCGCCTTTGGCGGTCAGCATGACGATCGGGGTGAGATCACCCTGGCCACGCAAGCGCCGACAGATCTGCAGTCCGTCTTCACCTGGCAGCATCAGGTCCAGCACGATGAGATCGTAGTGGCCACGGTCCAGAGCTTGCTGCATGTGGACGGCGTCGGCCGCTCCTTTGGCGTCGAAACCCTGCGATTGCAAGTAGCGCAGCAGCAGCTCGCGCAGCCGCGCATCGTCGTCGACCAGTAGGATCCGGGCGGTCACATCGTTCATGTAAATACTATCGCGGTTGCGCTCGGCTTCGGCAAATCGGCAGCGCGGTCAATTTGTAAACAAATGTTTCGACGGCCCGGATCTGTAACAACTGCTGGCAAAGCGGCGCTGTTGCGTCGAGCTGGAGAGCTTATCGTGTGCTCCTCCCGGCCCGGCCACCCCGTGGTGGCAAGCGGCGCTAGGGAAGACTGTAGCGACTGCTTTAAAAAGGAGTGCATCGATGTCCCCCTTCAAGCGTATTTGTGCAGCAATGCTTGCGATTGCCGCGATCGTCGTCAGCACTGGCACGGCGGCGGCGCAGGATCGAGAACGCCAACTGAGCAAGGAACAGCGCGCCCAGATCGAGCAACACCTCGCGGAAGTCCGGGCTCGGCTGCGTTTGACGCCCGAGCAGGAATCTCAACTGCAGCCCATCCTGCGTTCGAGCTTCGAAAAGCGCATCGCTGCGCTCGAAGCAAATGGATTCAGCCGGGGCGGACAGCGGCCGAGCCTGCAGCAGATGCGCTCTTTGCGCACCGAGCTGGCCAGGCTCCGAGAAGCGACCGAGGGCCAGGTGGCTGCCGTGCTCGACGAACGCCAGATGGCGGAGTTCAGGAAGATCCAGGATGAAATGCGCGAGCAAATGCGCACGCGTGCCAAAGAGCGAAGGCGATAAACGCTCTGGAGTGCCGCTCGTGATTGGGAAAACAAGAACGGGTCGAGCATGCGTGCTAGCCACTTTCGTGTTTGCATGCTGCTGCTCGCCGCCGCCCGCCCTTCTCGCAGCGGGCGAGGCGGGCGTGGCAGAGCGCAGCGACGGTGACTGGCTCGGCGATCTGCAAACCCTCAAAGCAGAGCTCGAAGCGAGCTATCCGAACCTGCTGTGGAAGGCCTCGTTCGAGAGCGACGTTGACCTGCCTGCGTCGGCGGCGGCCGCTGAGCGCGCGGTGCGCGAGGCGCGCACCGATCAACAGGCGTTCCAGGCCATCGCAACGCTCGTCGACGGAATTGGCGATGGCCATCTGTATATTGCCGACGCCGAGCACGTCGTGGAGCAGTTGCCGAGCGAGACAAGAGATCTCTTCGAGGATGCGGCATCCGCCTGTGCCTCGATCGGGTACAGCGACGTTGACGGGGACGCTTATTCGCTGCCATTCGAAACCGCGGGCCGCTTCGAGCTGATCCGTGGCACTCCGGCATCGGGTTTCAGGACTGGCATCGTCACCACCGCCGCGGGACAGAAGGTCGCTGTGCTGCGCATTGCGTCCTTCTTATCTGCAGAGTTCGTGTCGGCTTGCGAGGCAGCTTTCGCAACCGTCTCGATGTCCGCCAGTCATTCGGATTGGCCGCGCTGGTGTTCTGCGAATTGTGTGGCTCGGCTCAGAGAGCAGAGCATCGCCCTCGGCATCGCATGGTTGCGACGAGATCTGGAGGTGGCGTGGCGCCGCGGCGCGCGCACGCTGCTCATCGACCTTGGCCAGAATCCGGGCGGAGAGAGTTGGGCGTGGGATCTGGCGCAATCAATCGCGGGCAGGCGCCTGGAATCTCCGGCCCTGGGGGTCGTGGCGGACGGGCGGCTCGACCGATATCTTTCGGTCCGGGCCGACGAGCTTCAGGTCGCGGCACGAGATACGAGAAATGATCGAGCGACGCGCCAAGCCGCGCTCGTCGCACTCAACGCGCTACTGAAGATTCGCATCGATGTGACGAGCCGCAGGCCATGCGACTTGTCGTGGGTGTGGAAGGAGAGAAGAGAGTGGTCCGTCGCGGCCCTGTGGCAATGTGGCCGCGTCGCACGCGTGCCGCTCGCTGTGGACGGCGAACTGCTGCTCGATGGAACGGCGCTCGTCCCAGCGGGGAAAACATCGCGGCGACTGCCGATCGATGTCGAGGAGATTGGCTGGCGCGGTTCCTTGGTCATATTCGTGGACCGCGACAGCGTATCGGCGGCCGAGTTGTTCGCGGGATATCTTCAGGACGCCAATGCCGCGGTCGTCATCGGCGAGCGGACGCGCGGTGGCGGTTGCGGCTTTATCGGCTATCGCCGCTCGCCTATCGTCCTGCCGATGTCCGGTCTGCAGGTGGTCGCGCCCGATTGCATCATGCTCAGAACAGATGGGCGCAACAGTGCCGCGGGCGTCCGGCCTGACATTCCGATCTACAGCTCGTATCCGGAGAATCTTGCCTTGTTCGCCACTCGCATCGTCAAGGCGGCGGCGTTGCAGCCTTGAAGGTGCCATTGCTTGACGGCCGTCCGCACCAGCGCCGCGGATTTGCCCGTTGTTCTTGAATATCTTCGGCTGACATCGAATTGCTGGATCACCGATCGGCACGGCACAGAGCCTCTCTGGCCGCCATGTTGGAACTTTTCGGCGCAAAAGGAGCTTTAGCGATCATTAGATCGGGTACGAAAATACTACTCAGGGGCTCAGCGAACTAGCGCATGGCAGAGCAGTCTCCAAGCAATGCACACGATGCGCCCGAATTGAAGCGCATCTCCACCGGCAGCACCGGTCTCGACGACATTCTGGGCGGCGGATTCGACAGCAATCGTATGTACCTGTACGAGGGTCGGCCGGGAACCGGCAAGACCACGATCGCCCTGCAATTCCTGTTGGAAGGAGTGCGCCGGGGGGAACGGGCGCTGTACATCACCCTGTCGGAGACCAAGCAAGAGCTTGCGCTGGTAGCCAGGCGCCACGAGTGGTCGCTTGCCGGGCTCGACATTTTCGAGCTGGTGCCTCCGGAGATCACGCTGGATCCCGAACGGGAGCTGACGGTGCTGCATCCGTCCGAAGTGGATCTGAGCGAGACGACCAAGTTGATCTTCGATCGCGTGGCTGCCCTCAACCCGTCGCGAATCGTGATCGACAGCCTCTCGGAGCTGCGATTGCTGGCACAGAACCCGCTGCGTTATCGGCGTCAGGTGCTTGCACTCAAGCATTTCTTCGCTAGTCGGCAATGCACGGTCGTGCTGTTGGACGACCTGTCCTCGACGGAGAATGATCTGCAGCTGCATTCGATTTCGCACGGCGTCGTGCTGTTGGAGCAGCTCGCGATCGAGTACGGCGCGGAGCGGCGTCGTCTGCGCGTCATCAAAATGCGCGGTATCGAATTTCGTGGCGGCTTCCATGACTTCACTATCAAGAAAGGCGGGTTGGAGATCTTCCCGCGTCTGATCGCCGCGGAACATCATGCCAGGTTCTTTCACGGCTTCACCTCCAGCGGCAACGAAGAATTGGATCGTTTGCTGGGCGGCGGCCTGGAGCGGGGCACCAACGCATTGCTGATCGGCTCGGCCGGCGTGGGCAAGTCTTCGCTGGCGCTGTCGTACGTAATCGCAGCGGCGCAGCGCAATGAACATTCGGTTTTCTTTGCGTTCGATGAAGGCCGCGGCACGCTCGAGGCCAGGGCCAAGGCGATCGGACTGCCGTTGAGCGACGCCTTGGAGCGAGGCTTGATTCGCTTTCAACAAGTCGATCCGGCTGAGCTATCGCCCGGCGAATTCGCTGCAAACGTACGTAGAAGCGTCGAGGTGGATGGCGCGCGGCTGGTGGTGATCGACAGCCTGAATGGCTATTTGAATGCGATGCCGGACGGTCGCTTCCTGATCCTGCAGATGCATGAGCTGCTCACGTATCTCAATCAGCAGGGCGTGCTGACATTGCTGGTGCTGGCTCAGCATGGTCTGGTGGGGCCGATGGACACGCCGCTGGACATCAGCTATTTGAGCGACTCGGTGCTGATGCTGCGCTATTTCGAACACAGCGGCGTGGTCAGACGGGCTCTGTCGGTTGTCAAAAAACGCAGCGGCTACCACGAGCATACGATTCGAGAGTTTCGACTCTCGTCTCGGGGCATCAGTGTCGGCCCTCCGCTGGTGAGCTTCAGCGGGATATTCTCCGGCACACCGCAATTCACAGGCGATCCCAGTCCGTTGCTGCAGGCCGAAGAGCATGGAGGGGCCTGAGCCAGATGCCGCTCGCGTACTGATCGTTGCGCCGATAGGACGAGATGCGTCGGCTTCCGCGGAGCTTCTGACCCGGGCGGGGCTGCATGCTTGGGTGTGCCGCGACTTGCCGTGCCTGATGGATCACATCGAAGCAGATGTGTGCGCCGTCCTGATTGCGGAAGAGGCTGTGTTCGGCAAGGACACTTCGGCGCTAGCCGCGTGGATCGCGCATCAACCCGCGTGGTCCGACATGCCGTTCGTGGTGTTGACCAGCGATGTAGCGCACCCGGCGGTCGGGCGGTGGCGGCGAGAGCTGGTAGACATGTTGCACAACGTGTCGCTGCTCGAGCGGCCCGTGCAGGCAATCACTCTCACCAGTACGGTACAGGCCGCGGTCCGTGCCCGTTCCCGCCAATATCAATTGCGGGCCTTGCTGGAGGTCCAGGTCAGCGCAGCCCAGCGACTGGAGGATCTGGTCCGGGCGCGCACTGCAGAGCTGGAAGCTGCGAACGAAGCGCTGCGCACGCAAATGATCGAGCGCGAGCGCATAGAGGATTCGTTGCGACAGGCGCAAAAGATCGAAGCGTTGGGACAACTGACCGGTGGCGTCGCGCACGACTTCAACAATCTGCTGATGGTCATTCTCGGCGGTTTGGAAATGTTGGATCACACCGACCAGCGAGCCCGTCGGCAGATGCTCATGGACGGTATGCGACAAGCTGCGCAGCGAGGCGCGGCGCTCACCCGCCAGCTGTTGGCTTTCTCGCGTCGCCAGGCGCTCCAGCCTCAGCCGGTGAATCTGGCGCAGCAGATCGGCAGCATGCGCGAGCTGTTGGATCGCAGTTTGGGCGGTAACGTTCAGGTGCACGTCGACTTCGCTGCGGATCTCTGGGCGGTGCAAGTGGATCCGGGAGAACTGGAGCTGGTCGTGCTCAACCTGGCCGTCAATGCGCGCGACGCGATGCCGAGGGGCGGCGTCATCACCATACGAGCCCGGAATGTCGAGGAACGTGATGATGTACATCTGCGCGGCGACTATGTTCGATTGTCCGTCATGGATACCGGGACTGGCATGAGCGCCGAAGTGCAGGAACACGTGTTCGAGCCGTTTTTCACGACCAAGGAAGTCGGCAAGGGCTCGGGCCTCGGGCTGGCGCAGGTGTACGGCTTTGCGAGGCAATCTGGTGGCGCCGTCTACATCGAAAGCGAGGTCGGCAGAGGTACGACGGTCTCTTTGTTGCTGCCTCGTTCGACGGCAGGGCCAGCGAGCGACACGGCTGCAGTGGCCGACTTGCTCACGCAACGTCAGGCACACGAGCCGGCCGGTTCGGTCTTGTTGGTGGAAGACGACGACGAAGTGGCGTCGATGGTCAGCGAGATGCTCGATCAGCTCGGCTATGAAGTGACGCGCGTCGCCAGCGCATCGGCAGCGCTCGGCGCGTTGGCGAATGCCCGACGCATCGACGTGATTTTTTCGGACATCATGATGCCGGGCGAGATGGATGGAGTGGAGCTCGCCCGCGAAGTTCGTGAGCGCAGGCGAGACATCGCGGTACTCTTGACCAGCGGCTATGCGGAAGCTGCGACACCGCGGGCTGAAATAGCAGGCTTCGACGTGCTGCGCAAACCGTATTCTCTGCTCGATCTAGCGGCAGCACTGAAGATGACCCAGCGGAATACGGCTCGCAACTGAAGTGTATTCGCCTCCGATCGGCCCTCGGCATCGAGATCAGGGCAGCCGTTTGGCCCAGATGACCGAACCGTTGCTCTCCACGGAGACTCCACTGATTGCCCCCGCGGAATCGCGCACGAACTCCGCGGTGTCGCTGGTGGAGGAGATGATATAAACGGCATCGCTCTCGGGTCTCATCTTCAGCGGAGGTTGCGACCACTGCGGCGGCAGATCGACGATCAGTTCATTACCGTCGACTCGGATGCTCACCACGGTGCCAGGCTGCAGCTCATAGCGACCTGCTGCCGCCTGCAACGCAGCCGAGGAAGGCGCGAAGCCTTGGGGCGGCGCGCGACGCAGACTCCAGGTCTCCGCCTTCTCGTCGCGAAATTGCGTCCAGCGATCCTGGCGGCGCCAGGAGGCATCGAAAACTCCCGAGGCGACATGGGCAGCGTTCGGGTCCATGGTGCCCGGCGGCGGGCGACGACCGTCCTGAATCAACCAGTCGAACGTGGTGAGCGCATTTCCTCTTTCAAAGTGCACCAGCTGCGGACGCCAGAAATACATGCCCTCCGGCGAAGTCGGCAACACCAGATAAATATAGCGATCCGCAGCTAGCGGGCTCGGATACACCGCTTGCAGCACGGAGTCGCGGATCTTCCATTGCCTGCCGTCAACGGCAATGCCGTTGCGAGAGGCCGAGAACGGCAGCTTCCTCGCCAACCGTTTTGTCACAGCATTGGCATCGGCGGCGCCGAGCAGGATGAGTGAAAGAGTCCGCTCGTGCTCGGCGGTCAACTCCGTATCCTTGATGATTCGCAAAGGCTGCCGTTGCCAGGAGCGCCATTGATGCGCCAGTGAATCCGCCCCGGCTTGGATCATCTCGCGCATCCGCGAGTCCGTCGAAATCGTTCCGATGACCACGGCGAATGGCGTCTCGAGTACGGCGGGCAGCGGGCCTTCGAGGCCAGCGCGCTTGGCGAGTGTAGCGGGTGTGGAGCGAGTCCCGACCTCGGTTACGCCCGTGCCTGCGAACTCGTGCGTCTCGCCGTTCCAGATCACGCGCAGCTTCTGCGACGAGCCTCGCAGCGCTTGCGGAAGATCGAGCGTGAAAGCGGCGACGTTGGTGGAGTCGACCTTCACGACGCCGGGCTCCTGCACTTCCGCGGTGATGCGGGTGATTTCGGCAGGGCGCTGGAATGCCGCAACCTTCAGCCAATACGCGGAGGCAGCGTTGAGGTCGACGGAGCGCAGACGAACGATGCGTGGCTCCTGCTTGCGTCGATGGCTCAGCAGCCAATCGGCGATGAATGCTTGCTGGCGCAGGTCCTCATGACCCCATCCCGGCATTTCGTGATAGCGGATGTCATAGCCCCACCGCTGCAGCAGTCGCACCGCGTGCCGCGAGTTTTCTACGCTCACGGCGGCGTCGGCGTCGCCATGAATCACCAGCAGCGGGACATGCAGCAGGCTTTCGGCGTTTGCGAAGGAGCTGGCGTACTCGAGCGAATAGGCGGCGAGTGCACTTTGGGGCGATGGCGTCTGCGATGGGCCGGCAACGTTCGTGATTCGGAAGTCCCAGCCGCCGTACACCGGCGCGGCGGCGGCGAACACATCCGGGTGGCGCGAGGCGATCCTCCAGGTGCCGTGGCCGCCCATGGATTCTCCGGTGAGATAGACACGGTCGGGATCGACCGCAAAACGACGCTTTGCTTCCTCCATGCACTTCATGACGTCACGATCGCCGATGCCTGCATACTGCGCATTGCCGCGCCCGTGGGCGTCGATCCAGATCGTGCCGCGACTTTCGGCAATTCGGTGATGTCGCTGCTCGACGCTCCACCAATTGATGTAGTCGGGGTTGGCGGGGTTGTAGCCGTGCAGATAGACGATCAGCGGCCACGCTTTATGAGTCGAGTAGGCTGCGGGCAGGTAGGCGCGGCAATACTGTGTCGAGCCGTCGATTTCGTCCTTGTATGCGATCCGTACGAAGCCGCCCGAGCGAACACGTGCTGCGCGTCCTCGCGCTTCCTGCTGCAGCTCTTCGAACTCCATGAGAGCCGCGTGGACCAAGGGCCATGACGATGGCGTTGCGTTCTCGATCGAGCCGAGGCGGTCCTTGGCGAGCGCCGCGAGCATCTTCACATGATTCCCGGGCACATCGTCTTTGGCCGCAGCGGCGGCGTCGATCAGCTGGCGAAGGCCGTCGCGCACGTCTCCTTTGTACCAGGGAATGTATGTGACCTGCGGCTGTTGCCAGCGATCGGTCGTCGAGGCGCGGATCTCATATGGACCGTCGCGCCACGAGCTGGTATCGAACTCGGCGACTACGCCGCGGTTGGCAGACTTGTTCGATATCACGCTACCGTCGGCACCGATGATATCCAACGCTACTGGCGCGCGATCGGGCTCAACTGAAGTGTGTGTTCGAATCGTCAGCACATGGCCCTTGTCGGAGTCGATCGAAGGCGTGATTTCTTCGATGCGCGGCAAGGCGGTGCCAGGCTCGATGACGCGCAGGGCGATTCGCGAATGGCCGGGTCGAGTCTCGTGAAGTCGCAGTACCAGCTGATTGTTGCCTCGGCGCAGTTCGACTGGGATCCGCTGCGAGTCTGGGGCAAAGGGTTGGTCGGACGCTCGGGAATGAATCTGCTTGCCATTGAGCCAGGCGACATAGCCGCGCTCGCTTCCGATCGACAGATCGGCCGGACCGTCGCGATCACTATGCAGCGAGGCGGCAGCAAACACGAATCGATCGACCGGCGCTTCGCCTGGTTCGGGCTCGCGCGACGGCGTAACGCTTACGTCCAAGACATCGGAGAACGCGACGATGTCGCGCCACTGGAGGTCCGGAATGTTCGCAATGAGCTGGGCGCCAGGTGCGGGGACGAGGGTTGCCGGGTCGATGGTGCTCGCCAAGGCTGCATCGACGGGGCGAGTTGCAAGCCACTGCCGATGAAACCGCGTCGAGCCGCGGCTCCAGAGGTCCCGCAATGCAGGTTCGAACGAGGATTCCGTTCCTGGATCGGAGGCGACGCTAGTACTGGCTATGACGCAAAAGGCGAGGGCACAGAGCAGCAGCGCCCGTGCCGGGGATCTCGATGGTCGCATTCAATTGCCTCGTTTACCGGATCCCTCACGGGGGACTGCGTGGGGTTTGGACGCGCGTTGTCGACTGAAGGTTGCATTGGCCATCGCGGGCAGTCGCGGATGTTTACATAAATTCCCCGTGAAATGTTTGTCGATCAGGTAGCTGTTTGCCGCGTAATGATTTTTCAACGCTGGCATTGAAGTTGCTACAGCTGTCGCGCCTATCACTGGAAAGGAGCGATCAATGACCAACGGATCTTGGATTGCTATGAGCGCAGTCGCTGCACTCCTGACGACTTCAGCAGCGAGCGCTGGATTGATCACCATCGACGCGGATCCCTATGCCCCAGGCACCGATGTCAGCACTGTTTTCGCCGGCGTGACTCTCTCTCATCTCACATTCACCGTGGCCGGCATGCAGGCCAGCCCGGTGTATTCCGCAGGTTGCTCAGGTACGCCGGACTGTGCTGCGCTCGGGGCGGCCTCATTCGGTTGGCTGCAGGCCAATGGCACAATTACCAAGGCCTGGTATTCGAGGGACAGCGCGATGGGCAACTGTGTGAGGCAGAACTATCCGTACTGCTACAACAGCAGCCCGGCTCAGCAGTTGCTGTCAGTTTCCTTGGACACCGCCACCGATTTCATCCAGTTCGATTCCACTTATCACAACGACTTTCCCTGGGTCTGGGCGTACGATGCGGCGGGCAACCTGCTGGCAGTGACGAAACAAGTAACCTACCTCCAGGTGAACGGGTCGGGCGGCCCAGGGTATGGCCATCAAAGGGTGACCGTCACTTCCCCGCTCAGCAATATCGCCCGCATCGTGATTGCGGGTAACGGCGGTTATTCGTCCGTCAACAGCATCACCTACAGCGCACCTTAGCCGCAAACTCTGCTGCGATTCGATCGGCGTGCTGGGGCACCGGCACTCCGATCGATCTTGCAGGGCGGACTTCTTTCCCTACGGACGGGCTTCCAAAACCACGTTGAACGGCGTCTGCGTTGCCCGTCGGAGGGTCGAGAAGCCTCCCTGCCCGACGATGATCTCACGCAATTTACGTTCGCCCGCCTGTGCGCCTAAGGCAGGTCCCTTCTTGGCCAGCGACACTGGCACGCAGATGAGCGAGGAGGCACCGTAGTAAACCCTGCCGACCGGATTGAGATTATCTGCAACGTGATCGCCGGCGAGGGGCTCAACGATCATGCAGTGTCCATCATCCTTCAGCGCACGTCGGGCATGCATCGCAGTCCCCGCCGGGTCGGCCATGTCGTGTAGCGCATCGAAGAATGCGATCAGATCGAATTGTGTTCCGGTGTAGGAAGTCGCATCGGCAACTTCGAACATGGCGTTGGAAACTCCTGCGTCCTTGGCGCGCTCGCGTGCTATCGCGACGGAGGGCTCGTGATAGTCGATCCCCACGAACTGCGAGGCCGGATACGCCTTCGCCATCAGAATGGTGCTGGCACCGTGCCCGCAGCCGATATCAGCGATGCGGGCGCCTTGCTGCAGCTTCTCGACGGCGCCATCCAGCGACGGCAGCCAGGAAGAGATGAGGTTGGCGTTGTAGCCGGCGCGAAAGAATCGCTCCGTGCCATGAAACAGGCAGGGATGGTGTTCGCCCCATTCCATCCCCTCGCCGCTGCGGAAGTTGTCCAGTGCGCGCGATTGCACGTGAAAGAGGTCCTGCACGATGGAGTAGGCGCCAGGAAGGTCGACGGGCCCCTCGGGATTGGCCAGGCACAATGCCTGTTCGTCGTTGAGAAAGTAGCGATCGGTATCGCTGTCGTATTCGACATAGCCGCCTGCTGCCTGATTGCCGAGCCACTCGCGTATGTAGCGCTCACTGGTTCCGGTTCGTTGCGCAAGCTGCGCCGATGTGAGCGGTGACTTTGCAAGCTGCTTATACAGCCCGAGCTCATCACCCATCAGCACAAGCACCGCGCTGATCGCGGCCCCGAGATCGCCGATGGATTTTCCAAGGAAGGCAGTGAGTCGTTCTTCATTGATGGACATGGCGGGTCCTCCATACGGATGCGACCAGAAACATGTCAGATCTTCATACTGTTCCGGGAGCGCGATGGCCACAGGCCCGCGGGCGACGATGAGTGCATGCCTGTCGCCGTCGAGTAGATCGATGACGGCGACCAGGCCTGGTGCGTGATTCCGACGCGGGGGAAGGCGGGTCGTAGACGGCTCAGCCTACGATATAAAAGTAGGCAATGGTCTCGCTGTCTCCATAAACATCGCACAGTCCGGTGCCGACGATGACGACATTGCGACCTGCCGTTTCTGCTGCCAACAGGCCGGCGGTTATCGAGCGGCCGCTGGGCGTCGTCGAGTCGACCGCGAAGCGGCCCGGATAGGTCGAGCAGCCAGGTGCGGTCGTGCGATTGCCGGTTGTCGATATGAGAACGGCGCCGCTGTTCATGAAATGCATGTCTCTGAGCTCGCCCTCATAGGCGGTGCTCGACCAGGCGGGGAAGGAGAGCGCCGAGGCCAGGCTGAGAAAGATCATCTTGATCGGTGTTTTCATGGTGTCCTCGAAGTATCCAGAGGGCCTTACTGCTTGGGCCAGTTCTTGCAGTGACGAGTCTTGCAGCGTGTCGTGACCTTGGCGGGAGGCGCTTGAATGCCGCACGACTGGACGATGGCAGTGTGAACATCCGACAGGAGTTGCAGTGATGCGAGCTCTACTTCATCGCTCTCCCGGCCGATCCAACCAAAAGCCGTTCGCACGGTATGCGGCGGGCCTTCTACCACCAGGATGCTCATCACCGCGGGGCCGCGCTTCACCTGAAACTCAGTCGCCCCCGGGCGCTCCGGCAGGCGATCGAATCTCTCGGCGGTACCCAAGAGGCGCCCAGCAGCATCGACGCATGCCGGATCGATTCGCTCCGGTGATTCCACTGCGATCTCGGCCGAAGTGACGTTGTCGCAGCCCGGCAGTGCGAAGGACCACAGCAGTACGATCCCGATGCACGCACTCTTGTTCACGATGTTCAGCGGCGCGCTCCTGGCTCAGGGAAACTGGGGTGGCACCAATTGTTCCAACTGCTGCAACGTGTTTCCATGATTGCAGGTTCGACCCTGCATCAATGCGTTGCGCAGCAGGTATCGATCGGCCACGAGCTCCGCCTCCTGTTCCAGATTGTGCTGCCAGAACGTCTTGTTGGGGTCCAGCGGCGAGTAGCAGTAATTCCCCAGCGAGATGATGCGCAGCGCCAGCATGCAGCCGTTCGTCACGCGACAGCCTCGATTGCGATTCTGGTAGACATGAAACATCTCGTGCACGATGAGGGACCGATCGTATCGAATCGGCACGGTCGCCGCTGAGAAGTCCGGCTGCCAGGCAACGCCCGTGGCCCGGCCGACATAGATGTGACCATTGGGTGCCATCAGATAGCCCTGAATGCCAAGGAAGCCGCCATTACAGATGCGAACGCGGTCAATGTTACGGATATTCATGCCGTTGGCGAGAGCAAGATTGCTCTTCTCACCGCTGGTCAAGAGACGGCAGCGCGAGGAGTTGGTGGTGAGCGCGCCCGCGAGCGCGGTCAATTCGGACAGGATCTCAAAACCGCGGGCCTTGGGCAGCTCCGGATCGGTCGAGGATTCATGTTCACGCGTGCCGCCATCGCGAAGCACGCCTTGCATGATTTCTACGCCGAGCGTTTGCTCGATGACATTTGCGATCACCGTTGCAGCCGAGGACTGAGCGACGACGGAGGTGTCCTGCAACGTCGGATCGAATGCATCCGCGAGAGTTCTGGCCGCCTGGCTGGTGAACGTCGTCTGATACTCCAGCACGTTGTAGCGGACCGTTGCCCAAATGATCCAGCCGTACGCGGGGTCGTAGTTGCACAAAGCGCCGGTGCACACGTCGGGCACCGTCTGCTGATCGAACATGTTGCCTGTAATTGGCAAGCCGTTGATCAAGAAGCCAAGCAGTGCGAGCTGATGAAGCGCATACCAACCCGTCTCGACCACCTGCTGGATCTGGGCCGGGGCAAAGGTCCAGTTATGAACATCATTCAAGAACTGCTGCACGGAGGCCGTCACCGTGGTGAGGGCCAGAGGCGGCGCGAAGCGCTGCGGATTGCCATACACAATCAGCGGATCACTGCTGGGAATGCCGGAGATCAGGACGTCAAGAATGCCGTCCATATTGCTGTCCACCGTCTCGGCAAAGATGTTTGCCGCGACTGGCCACTGCAAAAGCGCACTGCGCTGAGCGCCGGTGAGCGAGGAGACGATCTGGAAGGTGTTGTTGGCCTGCCGCTGCAACACGAAGGGGGCGACATCCGTCGGTAGCGGCACCGGAAAGAATAGATCATCCAACGCGATCATCGTTTGATCGGGTTTGGGCTTCAGAAACAAGTCCTGCAACCCGTCGCCGTTGATATCGCCCGTGGCGACGGAGTATTTGTGATCGAACCCGGCGGCTTCGGCGTTCAAGGGGGCGATGATCCAGCACAGAACGAGCAGGCATGCTGATGTGCGTTTGTTCATGGTCGCAACTCATTCCTTGTATGTGACGCCCATTACCGCATTGACACGCACGGGGGCAGCCACTGAGTCGGTCGGCCCACTGGTCTTTTCATAGTCATGAAGGCCGTTCGAGAACATGGCTTGTGCCGTAGGCGAAGTACGCAGCTGATACTCGAAGAGCTCATCGGCGCTCAGAGTCTGCCGCCCGACGATGACGACGAGCACGGCGTTGACGGCCAGAGAGATCAAAAGTGCGAGTTTCACTCAAGTTCTCCAGGCTAGGCCAAAGTGCGCATCAATAACCATCTAAGGTCAGTTCACCGACCGTGCACGTGGCATCTGAGAGGTACACCGAGATCCGCATGCCCGTAGTAAAAGCCACCAGCAGATCTGCCTTCATCCGGTTGAGGCCGGGATGGTCGGGATAGATCGAGGCGTAGACGGCCCCGTAACCACTTTGAGAGGTGCAGCCCGTAAGATCGGGCGAGAGTCGCACGTTCACGCCGCCGTTTGCGGTGTTGACGATTCGCACGACGGTTGAAGACACAGTCCAGCCGGGGCCTTGTGCGGTCGCCGGCGACATCGTGGCGAAGGTGGCGGCCAGCAATGTCAGGCCGGCGATTCTGGATGTCCGTTTCATGGAATGACCTCGCTTCTGACGGGAGTCGATCGTTTACAGCGGTGCCTGGGTGCTATGGCACTCGCAAGAATCCGAATGACCCTCTGTGCTCGAGGGCGGCGGGTCGCTCAGTGCTTACGCTTGCGACGCTTTGAATGATGACGGTCGGGGAAGGAGATCGGCGGGCGAAGTGGCGCGAAACCATAGTTCCTACCATCCTTGGTGATCGAACGAATGCCGAGCCTCCGCAACTGCTCGCCTGTTGTCGTCGTGACTTCTCAGTGAGCAAAACCATTTTTGAGTTTGTGAGTTATTGCTGTCAAGCGCCGTCGGGATGATACATTTTGATTCAGGGTTTGGATGAATGGTCCTTTTCAGTGGAAGTGATCGCGTAATCGAAGCGCGCGAAAAGCGGCCGGTATGACCGACCGCTCTTATGGGCGCCCGTGCGTTGCCGTTACAAGATATTGATCGAGGTGCTCAGAGTGTTGTAGGGCGAGTTCGTCGAGGTGTTCTGATACTGGAACAAGTTGTCCTGCCAGCCATCGAGATTGTAGTAACGATACCAGCCGACGACGATGCCGCCGACGGGGCAGGGCGACACGTAGTAGTTCCCGGAAATGCAGATCGCGTCGTTCTGGTAGTTGGCCGATAGTGGCAGCAAAGAGCCGGCCATCCAGGCGAGCGGGTTGTTGCCATAGCCGATTTCCTGCACGACCACGCGAAGCTGCGCGCCGCCATGGTCACCCACGGTGGACATCTGTCCGATCGTTGTCATGTATTCCCAGCCGCCGTACTGGGTCGAGCCGACCGCGTAAACCAGCTCGCGGGTGAGCGGCGGCGCCGGCGCTCGCGCCACTACTTTGGCTGCTGCAGTCAGTCCTTCGGCTGGAACTTTTGCCAACGGGCCGCCCAGGGTGAGTTCGACCGGGAAGGTCGTGATGACGGGTTGAACGGACGCTTCGAGTTTCTGTGCTTGCACGACGGAAACCGTCGAGCTCGCCAGCAGAACGCCGGCGAGAGTGAAGAATCCTTTGCTCATGGTGACATTTCATCCTGAAATGCAGCCGGTTGCTGCGGGTCTGAGTATAGGCATGAGATAACGAGTCGTGTCCAATCGTTGGTAACGCCGTGGTGTTGACTTCTCCTCGGGCAAGCAGACCGGGGAAATCCTGATTTCATCCTTCACAGTCCCAAGGCCGTTGACAGTGTCTCGTTACGACGCGAGCATTGCCATCGGGCACGCAGGGCGCGTCATTTGCAGCGGCGTGCATCGAGACACAGGGAATGGCGTCGCAACTCCCATTCTCGTCAAGCTCGTTAGCAAATCAACGCGATCGTTGAATGTTCGAAGATTTCTTGGAAGGGAGTTCATATGCGCACGTTTCACAGGCTCACATCTTTGCGATCGTTCTTTGTCGGTGCTCTTTTGTTGGGTGCTTCGGTCTCAGCCAATGCGGTCACACACTGCCAGGGCCGAGTGACCCGCATCTTTGCGGACGCCTCTTTGCACGTATGGTTCGATAACGGGCTGAACTGGGCAAAAGTCCCCACGTTCGGGTCCGATGCAGCGTCGGTGCAGAGCCAGGCTACGGTAAAGAGCATTCAGGCCACCATAATGGCTGCCATGGCGATGGATCGGTCGGTTACCGTGAGGTTCTTTGCCGATGGGGTTTCCTGCACAGGGGATCAAACCGGGCAACAGGTATGGGGCGTTTATCTGAATTCCACATGATGAGGTGGTCGCCCATGCCGATGGTGGCATTGCGCTGATTGGTCCGGGCGGTGGGCTTCGGCTCACCGTTCGCCTGCGCTTTTCCGGGCAAGGTTGTGCTCGTGGCACAATGGCGTCGTTAGGCATTCAACAGGGATAAGAAGAACACATGGGGTGGGCTACAGCGTACATTGCGAAGTTGAGGGCCGGGGAGACGGTGTCGTTCAGGCCTCGAGGGGGATCAATGACCGGAAAGATCGAATCCGGTCAGCTCTGCACCGTCGAGCCGGTCCGGGACGTAGCTGCTCTGGAAGTTGGAGACATTGTTCTGTGCAAGGTCAGCGGCAACGAGTACCTGCACCTCATCAAAGCGATCCAGGGTCATCGGTTTCAGATAGGGAACAATCGCGGCTTCATCAACGGTTGGATCGGTTCAAATGCGATCTATGGTCGTTGCATCAAGGTGGAGCCGTGAGCGTGCCAAACGCGTTTCAGCACTGACTACAACCAGGGCTATTGAAAAAGACAACGACTGGCTTCCGGGCGCCGCGGAGCCATCCCTTCGACACATGCTCGAAGAGCTGGCGAATCACGGCAGCACCCCCGAACGGTAGCCCTCATTGGGATGTGCAGCTTAAGATGTGCGGTTACGTAAATGTCCTTCCTGGGGTCGCCGGAGATGATTACTCTCGTCGCAACATCGGTCTGGTATTTCTCGCAAGGTGACGAGGACAGCTTTTTCTCGTGGCTCAAATCCATTCAATGTGTATCAGGCGTGCACGGTGCCGGCAGGGATCTCTTCATAGAGATAAGCACGACCAACGTGTCCAATGCCGACCTTATCGAACTCATTGCGTTGTTTTACAGATACGACGTGGATATGCGCCAACTGCGGCAAATGTTGACGGAGCAGAATGCTGCCTGGTTTCGAGATCAGGAGAAGTTTTGGCACGATAAGGTCTTTGGTTCAGCGTGAGGCCGATGTGGGTAGACGCATTGTCAAAGCTGCCTTCAATCGTATACGTGCTACGAATTGGCCGGATCAGCGCTCGCGCGCGAGTAGGTTGAGACAATCCCCACCTGTTCTGCGTAAACAACCGGGATCACAGAAAGTGGAGCAGGGTGGGTGGATCGTGCCGAGGGTGCTCGGCGGAAATGACGTCATCAGGGTTGCACCCGGCACAAGGGAGTCCTTGCCGTCGATAGTCGGTTCCAAGCCATTGGTGGGTAGAGTCGAAGGCTGATTCCATCTGCATCCCAAAACCGCCGCGGAGGGCTACTGGGACGAGCCAGACTCTAATGACATCAGATTCACCGAGAACTACGCAAAGGTACCAGGCGTGGTTAAGACACACAGTGGCGATAACTATATAAGTGCTTGAGAACAGCCATGACCAGATCCTTTCACGTCATCCAACGCGCGGCGCGTGCGGCTCACAATCGCGATCGCAGGAGCGGGACATGCCCGGAAGTGATCCTGTCACGCAACGAGCGGCAGCAGCAGTCCAGGAGTACATCGTCAAGTCGAAGCACTGGGAAAAGAACCGCTTTGAGGTGCCGTTCAATCGGAAGGAAGGTACAGCGCTGGTATTTTGGGTTCTTTATGCGGACGACGATGCTAGTACGGCCCCAGGCGGGGGAGAGTCGCTCGTAGTGTACTTCGACCCGGTCAGCAATAGAGTCGTGAAGGAATTGGGCTTTCAATAGCACCAGAGGTGGCCGTACTGTTCCGCCCGACACGCATCCATCTCATTGCGACAGCTGCCGAGCTGCTGCTTCCCGGCGGTGCTCGATCTGTCCTCTCTGGGTCGCTGTTGCTGAAACATCAGCTGTTGATCTTGAATCGGTCGCGGGTCAGGGCGCCGAATCTGCGAGCCATCGACTTGGGCACTACGCCGCATCTACGCGCGCACCGCGAGGCGAAGAAATTGCGTGCATTCGCTTTTGAACGAGTTGATATCACTGGGTGATGCGCAGGGAAAACCTGAATCCGCGCTACTGGGGTTCTCGACCGGTTGACAGATCTACGCTTGATGACTCAATGTTGCGACACACGAACAAATCGCGCGAAGACGCATGGACGCAACCAACACTAATCAATGTACTAGGGACGGCGAACGGGGCGGCCCCGTTGACATGATCCTGCGCACGCGGCTGCGCCCGGGAATAGGATTTCTCTTCCACGCTCCCGTCGCGCCTTCGGCTCAATTCAAAACCATGAGTTCGGCATTGATCGCCTGTCCGATCGGGCGTTGGTCGGTGCCGAGCTGTCATCGCGTGCGCGGTATTCCTCAATGAATATGACTCAGTCAAAGCGCCGGTAACGAGCGCTCGTTTCGATCGACTCCAACGGCACGCTGTGCTGTTGATCGGGGAGGGTGGATGAAATCGATGAGATTGATGGCAGCTATCGTAGTCGCTTTGAGCTGCACAAAGGCGGCTCATGCCGACCAAACCGTCAAGCTGTAGTCGCCGAGGGATAAAAGAATGTTGAAAGGAAGTTGGGCAGTTCTTGTTGCCGGTCTGTGCTTCATTGTCTCGGCACATGCGGCTGAGACCGCGACCTACACATACGACGTTTTTGGGCGCCTGAGGAAGGTGCAGGTGTCGGGTGGCCCCGCAAACGCGGTTCAGCGCACGTTCGACTATGACGCGACGGACAACCGCACACAGATTCAGGTATCGGGCTCATCCAATAATCAGACGATCAGCATCTCCCCAACGGGTGCCGTCGCCAATACAACCACTGCCGGCGTCAATCTTGGTGTCAGCATCACTGGGGCGCGGTCGCCAAGCGGGGTGGTGACGTTTACCGAGAACGGAGTGTTCCTCGGCTCCGCCGTCGTTGCCGATGGGCAAGCCAGAGTGTTTCTGGAGGGTTTCTCCCTCGGCGTCCACACGATTACTGCCAGCTATTCCGGCGACGGTGTGAATTCACCTTTTTCACACACGTTCACGATCAAGGTGCAGAACCTCAGTTGGTTGCCAGCAGTGCTCGAGATCTTGTTATCCAACTAGGTAAGTGCCTTCGGTTGGGTCTGCCGGTACAGCACGAGAAGAATTAGAGAGAGGATAGTCATGGATGCGGTGATCCCCAGAAATCAGCTCTGCGGGTATGTGGCTTTGATCCTGTGCGCGCTGGGATGCACAGCTGCGTCGGCGCAGGAGTTGACGATTCCGCCAATTCGTCAGCTCGTCGATGAGAACGGCATTGATCTAATGTCGGGCAGCTTCAATATGACGCAAACGGATATCGACATTGGCCCAGCGGATGCGAACCTGGCGTATACGCGTTACGGGTTTAATGGGACTCGTGCCAACACGGACATTTTCCTCCATCCCGACTTCAACACGTCTCCAGGCCTTCACTATTCCACTGTGGTCGTGGGGAATTCCACAGAGTATTTCGATGTGACCGGTACGACCGTTACCGCTCGGAATGGCATGGGCAGTACGCTGGTCTTCGATACGCCAAGCCAAAACTACATCTATACACGGCGAGATGGCACCGTCATTCGCTTTCCTGCCCTGACGGCCAACGAAGATTATCGAGGACTGCGTGCCCTTTCCATAGAGAGGCCAGACGGGACGTTGACAGAGTTCAGTAACAAAAAGTGGACTGCGACGTACGGTACGCACTCAAGGGTGCAATCGGTCACTAGCAACGCGGGCTATCAGCTCAAGCTCGAGTATGGCGATTCGGTTCGCACCACATCGCCAACGAAGATCTACGTTCTCAACCGGACCGAGGCGTACTGCGATCCGGCTGCGGACACCTGCGCCGCCACCGCGGGAGTGCCGTTCGCTCAGATCGCGGAGACGCAATCGCAGCAGGTTACCCCGTGGGGCACCCTCATGGTCACTTCGGTGACCGCCAGCGATGCTGCGGGTCGTCAGACCCGTTGGAGCTGGCCTGGCCCGGGATACAGCGTGAAATCCAAGGCTTCGACGGTGGACGACCTTACCGTAACCCCCCAATTCGACTGCTGCTGGCCGATTGAGGAGACGGTCAGGGGCCTGACGGTCGTTCGCCGAGGCTTGACCTGGGACTATAAGGTCGGGAGTAACTTGACCACGAGCTTTTGGGCGAAGGTCACGGATCCTGCGGGCAACACCCGGGAGGTGATAACGGACCTGACGAAGATGCAGGTGGAGAGCGATCGCGATGCGCTTGGCAATTACACTTTGTACCAGTACGACTCGTTCGGACGGCGCACGCGGATTACCTATCCCGAAGGTAACTACATTCAGATCACGTACGACGACCGTGGCAACATCACCGAAACGCGCCGTGTCGCGAAGCCAGGCAGTGCGTTACCCGATATCGTCGAGACGGCCAGCTACCCGGAGACCTGCTCGAACCCAAAAACCTGTAACCAACCGACGTCGACGACGGATGCATGGGGCAAAGTCACTGACTACACCTATGACGACGCCCATGGCGGTGTACTGACGGTCACGGCGCCAGCACCCTACAGCGGCGCGGTGCGTCCGCAGACACGCTATCACTACACGGCTCTGCATGCCTGGTACAAGAACAGCGCAGGAACGCTTGTCCAGGCGTCGACGCCGATCTACAAACTCACTCGCATATCTGCGTGCCGGACTACGGCGTCGTGTGTCGGTACAGCGGACGAAGTGAGAACGACTTTTGAGTACCAAACTGGTTCTGCATCTACACCCAGTAACCTCCTGTTGACGTCGGTGACGCAGAGCTCCGGCGACGGGGCGCTTTCAGCGGCGACAACCTTTTCGTATGACAGCCGCGGCAATCGGCTGACTGTGGATGGGCCACTGGAGGGCACGGCAGACACGATCACAACCCGCTATGACATTTTGCGTCGGGTGGTGGGAGTCGTGGGGCCCGATCCGGATGCGGGCGGGGCATTGAAGCACCGCGTGATGCGCTACAGCTACAATGACGACGATAAACCAACCACCATCGACCGTGGCACGGTCGACGGTCTGAGTGAGCCGAACTGGTCTGCCTTGTCAGTGCTCGAACGGACGACTTTCGGCTACGACTCAGCAGGCCGGAAGGTCTCTGCGTCCATCGGCCTTGGTGGTTCCGTGTGGGCGCTTACGCAATTCAGCTACGACGCTGCGGGTCGGCTCGACTGTACTGCTCGTAGAATGAACCCCGCCACGTTTGGGACGCCGCCCGTATCAGCGTGCGGATTGGCTGCCGCGGGCGCCTTCGGAGCGGACCGAATCACGAAGACACTCTACGATGCCATGGGGCGGGTCTGGAAGATCCAAACAGGCTACGGCTCATCGACGCCACGGGATGAAACAACCACGACTTATACTGACAATGGCTTGATGTCGACCGTTACCGATGCGGGCGGCAACGTGACCACATACGAGTACGACCGCTACGATCTGTTGCACAAGGTGCTCTATCCGTCGGCCAGTTCAACCGCGGACTTCGAGCAATTTACGTACGATGCAGGCGGGAGGCTCATGAGCAAACGCCTGCGTGATGGGCAGTTTATTGGCTTCGTCTTCGATGATCTCGGCCGCCTGAAAACCCGCGATCTACCGGGCTCGGAACTGGATGTGTCCTACGGTTATGACAATCTTGGTCACACAACCTCCGTCGCCCAGTCCGGTCACACGTTGACATTCGGTTATGACGCACTGGGACGTCTGCTCACGCAGACGGGGCCGCAAGGTACGCTGACCTCTGAATACGACGACGCCGGCCGCCGGACCAAGCTCACCTGGCCGGATATGTTTCACGTCGAATACGGCTATCTCGTCACGGGAGAAATGACCGCTGTCCGGGAGTACGGAGCCACGTCCGGAATCGGGTTGCTGGCGACGTATACTTACGACAATCTCGGTCGACGGAAGACGCTGACTCGCGGTAACGGCACGACGACTGGGTATGACTTCGACGGTGCGTCCCGGCTGACCGAATTGACGCAGAATCTGGCGGGGACGGCTGCAGATCAGACGGTGGGAATGAGCTATACGCCCGCTAGCCAGATCAGCACGCGCACATCGAGCAACGATGCGTATTCATGGGCGGAGGATCAGAACCTGACGCGCAGCTACGCGGTGAACTCACTGAATCAGTACACCACGGTGGGTGGCGCGAGTCTTACGTACGACGCGCGTGGCAACCTCACAAATTCGGGTATGTATGGCTACAGCTCTGAGAACCTGCTGACGAGCGCGCCGGGAGGAGTGTCGCTGAGCTACGATCCGATGGCGCGTCTCTATCAGTCGTCATCGAGCGCAGGAGTTACTCGCTTTGCCTATGACGGCGATCGGCTCGTCGCCGAGTACAATGCAAGCAATCAACTCCTGCGTCGCTACGTCCATGGAGCAGCGGTCGATGAGCCTCTGGTTTGGTATGAAGGCAATGGGACAGCGACCCGGCGCTGGCTGCATGCGGATGAGCGCGGTTCGATTATCGCGATCAGCGACGCCAGTGGGGCACTGTTCGGGATCAATCGCTACGACGAGCACGGCATGCCGGCGTCTGACAATGTGGGGCGATTCCAGTTCACGGGACAGACGTGGATGCCCGAAGTGAAGCTCTACTACTTTAAGGCACGGTTCTACTCCGCTTCGCTCGGGCGGTTCCTGCAGACGGATCCGATTGGATATGCGGCGGGAATGAACCTGTACGCCTATGTCCGGGGTGATGTCATCAACATGCGCGACCCCACCGGACTGATGAATGAGGGTGTGATAGAACATGTGACCACAGAGGCTTCTCGGTGTGGCCTTGGCCTCTTTTGCACAAGCTACGATCCAACGGACTTTTTCATGGACTTTAGGGTCGCAGTCGATCAGTTCGTGGCGGAACTTGAGAGGGAGATGGAATCGAAGATCTCTGAGATCCCATGTCCAACGGCACCCACAGCTCCCCCTGGAGTCAATGTTGATGACAATATCGACATTGCGAAAGACTTCTCGTGGGTCAATCCGTTTGCTGACCTTGCACTCTACGAGAATGTACAAAACCACGGCGTCTGGGACTATAAGCGTCAAGGTCAAGGTGGGCAGTATGAAGATTTTGGCAATTTCAATTTTGGTGCAGTGACTGCCGCCATGGGAATGCCTTACTACATTGCTCAAAACGGCGCTGGCATTTATCAACAGCGGCGGGGAGCGGCGGATGCAGGCTCCGGTACACCTGTGGTCAAGTGGCCGTATGGCGATGATAGAAAGGATGCCCGGCAAATTCAGCGCGGCTACCAGTATGTTAAGAATGGTTGTAAGAGGTCATGAAGAGATCTATAGAGCTTATTGGGCTGGCTCTTTTAAGCCTTCTCACGGGTTGCGCTAACGGACCCAGCGAACCATCGAAAGGTACTGAGATAGCTAGCGTGGCTGCGCCGGATGGTTTTGCTCGTGCATTTGTCTTCGTTCCGGAATTGGCCGGAGGGCTGGGAGCTACAATTTCTCAGCCGTACCAAGTCTGGATGGAAAGCTTAAAGATCGGCACTGACAAGCAGTTGATGCTGGAAGCCGATAAGACAGATGGATTTCACTTGTCGTGGAACAGTGCAGGCCAACTCGTAGTCTGCTACGCCGATGCGCAAATCTATAAGTTCAGGAATCAGATGGTAATGGTTGTTGAATCATCGCCACAAATGCATGTTGTGGAAGTTCTTCTAAAGCGTGCCGACAAAATTGAGGATTGTCAGGTTCGGTAGATTGGAAACCGCAAACTCAGCAGCTACGTACGGTCGTAAGCTCCGACGCGCGGATCGTGTAGGTCACAGAGTGCGGCTGGTCCGTCCCGGGCTCCAGCGCCACGAAGGATCGCAACCGCACGGCTTATACCTATGACGGTTTCGATCGACTCAGTCGATTGAGTTTCCCGAAGCCGGCGCTCGGCGCGCAGCAGCAGAACATCTCTGACTACGAGCAGTACGGCTACGATGAGAATAGTAAGCGGTCAAGGGGATGTTCCAGGAGGGATGACCGACAGGGCTGCTAATGTTGGAGTACAACCGGTGACGACCTGATGAACGAGCATGTGCAAGGAATCCTGTTCGGTACACTGGCTGCTATGTTGCTTGCGCCGACAGGTGCGGCTATCTGGCGGGCGTTGTCGCCACCGACGAACTCACCGACGAATGCTCTGTCCGATGAGGCGTGGCGAAGAAATGATGGGATGGACTCCCCCTGGTCTTCGGCATCATTGTGCCAACTGATGTTGAGGGTCAGTACGCCAAGAGGAGTCCGCCATGCATGCTACAACCTGTGCTGTGGATCTCGCAAAGAACGTGTTCCAGCTGGCGTTTGCCGATGCGGATTGGAAGCCCTGTGGCACGCAGCGTCTGACACGAGCTCGGTTTTC
>NZ_LSRW01000062.1:0-21916 GCF_003104955.1 Steroidobacter cummioxidans
GGCTTTGCGGTACAGGGACGGGACCGCAACAGCAGGGCTCATCAGGGACGTGCGGTGTAGGAGCGCAAGCGCTCCGGCCGTGCCCGGCGCCGGGACGAGGTAGGTCACTCCCGACGACGCAGACCACCGACGCCTCTTCCGCTCTTCCGCTCTTACCCTCTTACGCCGCCCTTACTCCGCCAACTTCGGATACATCACCAATAACTTCCTAAGCACGCCGTTGGTCCACCCAAACCCATCCTGCAACGGATATTCCCCGCCGCCGCCCGCCTTGTCAGAAACGACGTCGTATTTCTCGACGAGCTTCCCCGTGGCCTTGAACACCTGAAGATTCTTCCCAACCCACCGCTGCGCAATCGTCGCGGCGAGCTGATCTTCTCCGTAGTTCTTCAACCCTTGGATCGCCAGCCACTGCAGTGGCGCCCAACCATTGGGCTCATCCCACTGCTCACCCGACGCAACCACGGTCGTCGTGACGCCATGTGGCTTCAACAAGGTCGAACGCACAGTGGTTGCGACCGCCTTCGCCTGCTCCTTGCTCGCCGCATGGAAATACAACGGATACACCGTCGCTGCCGTCACCTGCGAGCTGAGTCGTTTCGCGCGCCAGTCGTAGTCGGTGAACGCCCCTGCTTTGGCGTTCCACAAATACTTCGTGATCGCCGCCTTGCGCGCCTCCGCTTTCCCTTTCATTTCCTTCGCGCATGCCGCATCAGCGGTCGCTTCACAGCCTTTAGCGATCGTCCGCTCCAGCTGATACAGCAAACTGTTCAGATCCGGCGGGATCAAATCCGTCGTGTGGATCGTGGAGAGTTCCTGCCCCGCAAACCATCGCGAGCTGAAGTCCCAGCCACTCTCCGCCGCTGCGCGCAGATTCCGATAAATCTCCGGCGACCCCGACCCGGCGAGCTTCGCCGTCGCAACGTCTTCTTTGTAAGCCTCGTCGCGAGGCACATTGCGATCGTCGTAGTAACGATTCATCACCGTGCCATCGGCGAGCTTCACGACGCGTCGATGCGCGGTGCCCGGCTTGAGTGCCTCGGCGCCGTCCATCCAGAACTGATATTCGCGGACCAGCTGCGGCAGGTATTTCTTGTGGACCGACTCCCCTTCCTTGTCCGCCGCCAGCTCGATCATCGCCGCGAAGAACGGCGGCTGTGAGCGGCTCAGGAAGTAGCTGCGATTGCCGTTGGGGATGTGGCCGAATCGATCGATCAGCCAGCCGAAGTTGGCGATCATGTCCATGGTCAGATCGTGCCGGCCGCTTTCCTCCAGGCCCAGCATGGTGAAGTACGAGTCCCAGTAGTAGATCTCGTTGAAGCGGCCGCCCGGCACGATGTAACGAAAGGGTAGCGCGATGCGCGAGGAATATGGCCGCTGGTCCTCGGGCTTGCGCTCGAGCACTTTCCACAGCTCGTCGATGTGCCGACGAACGTCCTGCCCGGCGACGGTGCGGAAATCGGAAGCAACATTTGGCGGCGGTGAGAAGCGCTCGGCGACGAACTTCTTCAGGTCGAAGTCCGGTTGCCCCTTGAGCTGGCGATATTCGCTCAGGATCTGTTCGGGCGGCCGGTTGGGCAGCGCGTCGGTGAACGACTTGCTGTCGGGGAACACGGCAGCGAGCTGCACATCCTTGAACAGCTCCCCATACACATCGGCCGGCGTGGGCACGGCTTCCTGCGCCGACGCGATGGTCGCGCCGGCCAACCAAACACCCATGCAAGCGACTCTCAGCACCTTTAGGATCATGCCTCGCAGTGTCAACCCGGACGGCGGACACCGCAAGGCGGAGGAATCGCAAAGCACGGTCAGGGCCAGCGATACGTGACTGAGCCCATGAACGAGCGACCGAACAACGGGCGCACCATATAAATGTTGCCGATGCCGCCCGAGCCCAGGTCGGTGCGGGGATTGCCTTCGGTCAAGCCGACCTCGTCGGTGAGATTGTCGCCGTTGAGCTGAATCGTCCAGCTGCGGCCGACATCGAACATCACTCCGGCATCCAGCTTGGTGTACTTGGGCAGCTCGATGCTGTTGTCGTCATTCGCGAAACGCTTGCCGGCATACGTATAGGTGAAGTACGCGCGCGCCGCTCCATCCATGAATGTGTATGTCGGCATGATGCGCGCCATCGTCTTCGGGATGCGACGAATGACGTTGCCGGTGTTGCCAGCCGCCGCGCCTGTGAAGGCCTGGTACGTTGGATCCTGCTGAGTAATGCTGAAACGAATGCCCAGCGCATCGATCGGCTGGAACTCGCCTTCCAACTCGATGCCGCGCGTCCGCGTCTCGGCGCGGCGCACGACGGTCTGGCCGTTGGCAAGGATGTCCTGGAACGGCACGTTGTCGAACTCGGTCTGGAACAACGTCGCGAACACCACCAGCCGATCGATCGACGCCTTGTAGCCCAACTCGACGTTCGTGACCTGATCCTTCACCGTCACGCCATTGCGCACATCGTCGAAGTTCGGCAGCTTGGCCGAGTCGGTGTAGTGACCGAACATCGCGTGCTGAGGCGTGAACTCGTAGTTGAAACCGATGGAGAAGGCGGTGTTGTCGAAGTCCTCATCGACGGCGCTGCGATTTGCGCCGATCACGGAAACACCGCGGTCGTAAGTCGTCGCCGGATTGCCATCGAGATCGGTGGGTACGCCCGGCGCCACTTCCGACGAGCCCGCGCGAATCGTGCCCTTGATATCCTGCGTGTCGTAACGAACGCCGAAATCGAACCGCAGCGCGTCCGTCACTTGCCACTCGTCCGCCGCATACAGCGAGTACGCCGTCGCGTCGTAGTCGGTGAGCAAGTTGAACGTCGCGTACTTGGTGAAACCATTCGGATCGGTCACGCCGGGCAGCGCGAGACGGCGCGGCCTGTTGCTCACATCCATGAGGATCTGATTGCCCAGACTCCACGCGTCCTGCATCGAATAATCGGCCACATACAGGCCGAACGTCAGCGCGTGAGTATCGAGTTTCAAGTTGAGGCGCAGATCGTCCTGAATCGCGTTGTACTCTTTGTTCACCACCCAGTGGCCATGGTTCTGCACGAGTTGATTCGCCCCGTACGCAGCGCCGTTCGATATCACACTGTAATTCGCGGCCACGCCCAGATCCGCAGCGAACTCCGCGCCTGTCTTCGGAGGATCGCCGGGGAAGATGCCATCGAAGCGCACTTCGCCATCGGTGTAACGCAACAGGTTGGTCACCGAGACCGTGTCGTTGAATTGCCAGTTGAGCTTGCCGCCAATCGTGGCGAGCTGCGGATGAATGCCATCCTCGAGCTTCGAGCCGCGCAAGCCCACTTCATCGGCAGTGACTGGCAAGCCTGCGCGGGCCAGGTCCTTGCTGTGCAGTGAATACGTCCCCGCATCCGCGCCATTCAAGCCGCGCGGATCGGAAGGACTGCCGGTCAACGGAATCGGCACGACGAACAACGAACGATCGTCGATGTACTTGCCGAAGAATTCGATGCTGCCGTTGTCGAAGCTGCGACCGATCTTCACGCGAAACTGCCCGCCTTCGTCGGCAGTGTAACCTGGGTCGCGAACGCCATCGGACGTTCGATAGTACCCGCCGAGCGCGATGCCCCAGTCGTCATTGAGCGGTGCACTCCAGGCGACATCGGCGCGATACATGCCGTAATCACTGAAGCCGAGTTTCATCGAACCGCGCGCAGAGTCTTTCGCCGCCTGCGTCACGAAGTTCACCGTGCCGCCGACTGCGCCTGCAGTGAAGATCGGCGCCGTGCCGCCTCGCAGCGCTTCGACGCGCTCAATTGTGTCGTCGACGCGCACGAATTGATCGGGGTTGTAGAACGACAGCTCGAAGACGGGATAAATCGGAATGCCGTCTTCCATCAAGCCGACGTAACGATAGCCGCCGTCCTGAATGATGCCGCGAGCGAACACGTTGCCCTGAGTCGTGCCGGCCGTCGATTCGACCCAGAAGCCGGGCACGGCGGAAATCAAATCGGCGGCGCTGGACGGCGCTTGCTGCGCGATGTCTTCCGCGTTGAACGTGGAGATCGCGACGCTCGAATCGAACTTGGTGCGCTCGGCCACGGCGGTGCCGGTGACGATCACTTCCTCCACGCCGAACAATGCACTGGCCGGCGCTTGCTGACCTCCACCGCCCTGCTCTTGCGCTTGCGGCAACGGCGCGGGCGCTGTTTCCGTTGCTTGTGCCAGCCGCACGGGTGCGGCCATCGACGTTCGTTGAATAGCAGCTTCGGGTCGCGCGGGTGCGTCGCTACTGATCGCGATGGTCTTGGCATTGACGCGTCGATATTTCAGGCCGGTGTTCTCGAGCAGGCGCTGCAAAGCTTCCTGGCGGGTGTACGAGCCGGTGAGTGCGGGCGCTTCACGGCCCTTGCCAATGTCGGAATAGAACACCACTTGATCGCCACTCTGTTGCGCATACTCACGCAATGCTTGCGACAACGGCTGAGCGGCGATCTTGAATTCCTGGCGCGTCTGGTCGACGCTGGTTGGATTCGTCTGGGCCTGAGCCAGAGCTGAGCCGACCGACGCGACGGCCAGCAGCGATGCGATCATTGCACGCAGCATGTATCCCCCGATTAGAGTTGTAGCGCGCTCTAGACACGCCGTTGCCAGCTATGAGGGGGTGACCCGAAAAACCTGCCCCTGCCTTCAATAATGCGGGGGCTTCTCCTGCTCCAGCGTGTACACCGTCGCTTCGGTCATCGCCGCCTCCATTTTGCCGTTCAAGACGGCCAGCTCGGCGCGCAGCGCATCGATCTGTTGCTGCTGGCGATACACCACTTCGCTCAGGTCGTTGTTGGCGCGCTCCAGGTAAGCGATCTTCAATTCGATACGTTCGATGGATTCGTCGTTCATAAACTCATTTCCGCTCATCCGACCGCCCTCAGCGCAGGCTTGGGCAGCGAGAAACTAAAGGTAGCGCCGTGATTGGGCTCGGCTCTCGCCCATACTTCACCGCCGTGCCGGGTCACGATCCGTTGCACGATGGCGAGCCCCACACCCGAGCCCGGATATTCACGCGCGCCATGCAGGCGGCGAAATACGCCGAACAGATTCGAGCTGAAAGCACTGTCGAAGCCGACGCCGTTGTCGTGGACCTCATAAACGAGACGCTCGCCATCCTCACGCCCGGACACGACGATGTGCGGACGCTCGACCTTGCTCGTGTACTTCACGGCGTTGTCGAGCAGATTCATCCACACCTGACGAATCAACCCCTCGTCGCCGCGTGCCGGCGGCAACTCACCAATCTCGATCGTGGGTTCCACAGCTTCGTTCAACCGCGAATGGCGCGCCTGCTCGGCCGCGTACTTCGCCAACGATGCCATCTCCAGCCGCCCGAACTCCAACGCCTGACGACCGCAGCGTGCAAACTCGAGCAGATCGTCGATGAGCGACGCCATGTGCGCAACGTTGGCGCGAATGCGTTGCAGCTGGTGACGCGTGTCGTTGCTGATGCTCTTGTGCTTGTCATCGATCAGCAATTGCGAGAACCCGTCGATGGCTCGCAACGGCGCGCGCAGATCGTGCGACACCGAATATGAGAATCCTTCCAGATCGTTATTGGCCGTGCGCAGCTCGTGCGCCTGACGCTCCAGCTCGATATTGAGCTCGCGGATCCGCTGCGTCGAGCGCTTCTGTTCATCGAGCTGCTCCTGCAGATCGAGCCTGGCCTGATTGGCCCGATCGCGCTCCAGACGCAGCTGTTCGGCCAGCGACTCGTTCTCGATGGCGAGACGGATCTGACGTTCGATCGAATCGGTCTGTCGCTTGGCGATCACCAGCACGACCGGGATGTACACCATGAACGCGAGCGCCACCGCCACGCGATCGCCGCCTAGGATCAGCTGCGTAACGATGTATGGCAGACAGAACGGGATCAGCAGACAGGCATAGGCATTGCGCACCGGCGCCTGCGAGCCCATGCCCGCGGCCGTGCAGCCGATGAAGAACACCGACATCACGACTTCCCGGGTTGGCTCGTGCGGCAGGAGGAACGACCCGGCGACCGACCAGCACGCGCCGCCGAGCACCGCGGCCGCCAGCATCGCCGTACGCCACCGCTTGGTTTCGGCCAGGCCACGCGGCCGGCGCAGATAGGTCGCGGCGATCCGCCAGCGTAATAGCAGCACCAACAGCAGCGCCGCGTACCAGACCAGGGACGGACCCAGACCATAGTCCTCCATGATCAGCCAGACCATCATGGCGCCGATCACGACGCTGGCGGTCAACGGCGACGTGGTGAGACGGCACATCAGCGCGACCTGCTCGCCCAGGACTCGCGACTCGATGTGCTCCCGATTGGTGATATTGCCTGCTGCGGCCATCTGGGCAGCTCCCTGGCCGGACCCATTTAACAGTGGCCTATTATGGGTAGGCGCCGCACTAACACAACTGTCCGAAGCCGGCAGATTGACCCCGTTTCGCTAGCGCCGGAGTAAGATGCGCGGGGGCCGGCCGGAACCTTGCCGCCTCGGCGCCATTCACTAGAGACTTGGTTAGGAAGGAAGCATCATGACCCGATTCTCTCGCATGACCCCGCCGGCGCTGCTGGCGAGCCTCGGCCTGCTGACGGCCACCGCCGCGCTGGCCGCGGACGACAAGCCGACCTTCGAGTCTCTGGATAAGAATGGCGACGGTAAGATCAGCCTCAGCGAAGCTTCGAACAACGACGCGCTCTTCGTGGCGTTCAAGAGCCTGGACACCAACAAGGATGGTGAGCTGACGCGCGACGAATACGCAAAGTACAAATAATCTCGAATGACAGGCGCGGGCGGCGACGCCGCCCGCGCCCGACTGGCCGGACAAGGATGCGTTCGCCTGAAGCAGGATGATCCAAGCGAGATCGTCCTGGCACTCCCGGCAATGTCTCCCCCTTGTCCTGCCCTGCCAATCCGGGTCGGGTAGTATTTCATCGTCAACGTCGGGGGATAACACATGAAGAATGAGTTCTCGTCGTCCACGTTCGGTTGGTTGGCCGGCGCACTGCTGGCGGCCACGCTGCTCGGCTGCAGCAAGCCGCCGCCGGCGCCGCCCAAAGCACCGCCGACGCCGGAGGAAAAATCCAAGAACACCATCAGCAAGGCGGCCTTCGGCACGCTGCCCGACGGCACTGCCGTTGACTTGTTCACCATGGTGAACGCGAACGGCATGGAAGTGCGCGCCACCAACTACGGCGGCATCATCACCGCGCTGCTGGTCCCCGATGGCACCGGCAAGACCACCGATGTGGTCCTGGGCCTGAAGTCGTTCGATGAGTATGCGAAGAACCCGCCGTACTTCGGCGCCATCATCGGCCGCTACGGCAACCGCATCGGCAAGGGCCAGTTCAAGATCGACGATCAGACCTACAAGCTGCCGAAGAACGATGGCCCGAACACCCTGCACGGCGGCGTCAGAGGGTTCGACAAAGTGGTCTGGCAGGCCGAGCCGTTCGAAAAGGAAGATTCGGTGGGCGTGATCTTCACGTACACCAGCAAGGACGGCGAGGAAGGCTTCCCCGGCAACTTGCAGACGCGCGTGACTTATACGCTCACGGACAAGAACGAGCTGTCATTCGACTATCACGCGACCACCGACAAGCCGACCGTGGTGAATCTGACTCAGCACAGCTATTTCAATCTGGCCGGTGACGGCAATGGCGATGTGCTGGGCCATGAGTTCACCATCTATGCGAACGAATATACACCGGTCAACAAACTGCTCATCCCGACCGGCAAGATCGAGTCGGTGACCGACACGCCGTTCGACTTCCGAAACAAGGTGAAGCTCGCCGATCGGGTCAATGTCGACAATGAACAGATCAAGTTCGGCAAAGGCATCGACCACAATTTCGTGCTCAAGAAAAAGCAGCCGGGCCTGACACTGGCGGCACGTGTGTCGGAGCCGTCCACCCGACGCGTGATGGAGGTGCACACCACCGAGCCCGGTGTGCAGTTCTATACCGGCAATTTCCTGGACGACACCCTGGCTGCGAAGGCCGGCAAGCCGTACGTCAAGCACGGCGGGTTCTGCCTGGAGACTCAGCATTACCCCGATTCGCCGAATCAGTCGGCATTTCCGAGCACGGTGCTGCGTCCGGGTGAGGAATACAACAGCAAGACGGTCTATACATTCAGCGTGCGTTGAGCGCGAAGCAACGTCGCGCACAGCGGAATCTTCACATCTCTTGACGTCGAAAGGGCCTTGGCCCTTTCGACAAATCAGACAACCTCGGCGCCTCTTCAGGCGCCGATTTTTCTTGACACGTGTTTCATTGACACGCCCCCGCTGCGCATTGTTTTATCCCTCGCACTTCAAGGGGGAGACTCACTTAAATGAAGAGTGTTCTGACGCGCGCGATCGCAACGGCGCTGGCTGCTTGCGTTGCTTCCGTCGCCGTTGCGGCCCAACCTGCCAAGGGTCCGCGCACCAAGGACGGCAAGCCTGATCTGAATGGCATCTGGCAGGCGATGAATTCCGCCAACTACGACCTCGAACCTCACGCCGCGCGTGCCGCGATGGCGCTGGTGCCTGGTCAGTTCGTTCCTGTTCCCGCCCCGCAAGTCGTGGCACTCGGCGCCGTCGGCTCCGTGCCCGCCGGCCTCGGCGTCGTCGATGGCGATGCGATTCCGTACACGCCTGCGGCGCTGGCCAAGAAGAAAGAGAATCAGAAAAACTGGCTCGAGCTGGACCCGGAAGTGAAGTGCTATCTGCCGGGCGTGCCGCGCGCCACTTACATGCCGTATCCGTTCCAGATCTTCCAGAGCAACTCGCAGACGTTCATCGCGTATGAATACGCGGGCGCAGTACGAAACATTTACATGAAAGATCCCGGCCCGCCGCCGGCGGATTCCTGGATGGGCCAGTCGGTGGGCAAGTGGGACGGCGACACACTGGTCGTCGAAGCCACCGGTTTCAACGATCAAACATGGTTCGACCGCTCAGGCAATCATCACAGCGACAAGTTGAAAGTGACCGAGCGCTACACGCAGCGCGGCCCGGATCATCTGTGGTACGAAGCGACCATCGAGGATCCCGAGACGTTCACGCGCCCGTGGAAGATCGCCATGCCGCTGTATCGCCGCGTCGAGCCGAATGCTCAACTGATGCAGTTCAAGTGTGTGGAATTCGTCGAAGAGCTGATGTACGGCCATTTGCGCAAGAAGCCCGCCACCGAAGGCGCACCGTCGCCGGCGAAGAAATAACTTCGAGCGCAGTCGCTAGTTTTCTCCGAGGAAAGGAATATGCGTACCAAATTTCTCATCGCCGGCGCCGCTCTGGCCAGCACCGTGCTCGGCAGCGCCGTCGCCTACGCCCACCACGCGTTCGCCGCCGAATTCGACGCGAACCGCCCGGTCAACCTCCGCGGCCCGGTCACGCGCATCGAATGGATCAATCCACACGCGTGGATTCACATCGAAAACAAAAAGCCGGACGGTACGGTGGAAGCGTGGATGGTCGAAGGCGGCACGCCGAACACACTGCTCCGTCGTGGCATCACCAAGGACTCGCTGAAGATCGGCACAGAAATCGTCGTGCGCGGTTATCAGTCGAAAGACGCTCTGTGCAAACCGAAATGCCGCGCCAATGGCCGCGATGTAACCTTCCCGGATGGCCGCAAACTGTTCATGGGCTCGTCGGGCACCGGCGCGCCGAAAGATGGCTCGGATGAGAGCGAGAAGTGAACTCGGTTGCTACTTTGATCAGTCGTGAAAAAATCGCGCTGGGTGTGTCCGGCGCGATTGTGCTTGCGACTGTGGTTTACTGGGTTGTGCAGATTACGGGCGTCATTGAGACGTTGCGGTTGGCGTACGGCGGATAAGAGGTCGGAGGGCGTTGGTGGCCCGCGGCGGCGTTGCTGTCAGAGGGGCTCGGTGGTCTGCGTCGACGGGAGCGACCTACCTCCGCCCGGCACCGGGCACGGCCGGAGCGCTTGCGCTCCTACACCGCACGTCCATGATGAGCCCTGCTGTTGCGGTCCCGTCCCTGTACCGCAAAGCTGCCGGGCGGAGGTAGGTCGCTCCCGCCGCCGCCGAAACGTCACAGCGGCGTCGCGCGTGACTCGGCTCCAACCACCAACCCTAAGTTGAAAATTTGAGTTCGCGCGTTGTCGCAACGACAGTTGCGGCCGCGCTAGAGCGCGGCCGCTCCGGTGAGCTCACCTCAGTTCGTTCGGGGCGGTGGCTGTCGGGGGTCTCGGGAAGTTCGCAAGCACGGTGACTCTAAGCCCGCCGCCTGTCGAGCAAACCGTTGCACGCTGGCAGTACAACCGACGCCGCGCGTTGCAGCTCGCAGCGCGTTAGCGCGTTCAGGGCGAGCGACACCGCCGGTGAAACGGCCACTGCCCAAATCATGCGGCAGCCATCAAACGCACAGCCCACCAACAGTGAAGGCGCTCGCGAGTTTCCCGAGACCCCCGACAGCCACCGCCGAGCCACCGAACCTCTTCTCCGAGCGTCGAGCGCCCCACCAAGAGAAGCACCAACCTCAGCCAGAGAACCCAATCCACCTTCCCGACGCCGCGACGAGAAACCAAACCGACATCGACGCCACCGCCATCATTTTCAATGTCACCGGCTTGATCGAAGCGTGGTCGCCGCGAAGCAAAGGCTGCTTGAGCGTGAACACGAACAACACCCCCACCAGCAGCGCAATCATCTTCGTCCAGTAGAATGCGTTGTGATAACACTTCGTCGCCACCCCCGCGAGCATTGGCACGCCGGTCAGTAGCAGAATCCACAGCCCCAACTTGAACCACTTGTGCGTCTGTTCCGTGACCACATTCGACGGCACATCCCGCATGATCACATTCAACAATCGCAGGTCCTGCGCCAACACCGTGCCGCCGAGCAAGGCCAGGCCCATCAAGTGAACTGCCTCGACGATCGCGAATGTCGCTGGCAGGTCTTTCATGAAGACCCCGAGTGGCGACGCTTCCAGCCAGGCGAAGAAAGAGAACAACATGGGCGTTTCCCCTGAGCTGTGAGGCTTACTCGGCTGCCACGCAGCCGGCCGCCCACTCGATGAAGGCGGGATTGTTGTTGCCGCAGTCGAACCAGTCGTAGGCGATGAAGCGGCCCGTGACGATCACACCGCACCACAGCGCCAGCGACAAACCCGCCGCGATTCTCGCTCGTCGCGGAGCCACCGCTTCCAGATCCCACGAATTCTTCGACGCGAGCAGGTAACCTCGGAACAGCCACGCGTTGATCGCTGCCACGATCAGCAGGATCACTTTGATACGAAACCAAAGGCTCTGCGTGGTGCGCACCGGGATGGCGGAGTACAGCAGGATGCCGGTGATGAACATGATCGAGAAGCCGATCAGCATGGGCTTGTCGAGGCGCTCGGCGATCTTCGTCGCCGGAACGTTCGCGAATGCCAGGCCGAGCATGCGCAGGTCGACCACTGCGAGCATGCCGAAGCTGAGCATCAGCGTCATGACATGGGTGGTCTCGATCCAGTTATAGAGGTAAAAGGATTCGTGCAGCCCGATGCTGAAAGAGCGTTCGCTCAGCCAGGTAGCGAATTGCAATAACGCCGAATTCACGCGGTTGCTCCCCCCGATGATGAATTCATTCTAGTCGGGGCCAGCGGCGCGGGCGGACAAGAAATATCAATGTCTGTCCGCGCCGGGTGAAGACTCAGGATTTGACCGCCGCCGGCGCGTCGATCTTCACCTCACGCGTCTTGAACCGCCAGCCGTTCGGCGTTTTTACCAGAACGTCGGTGTATTGACCGGTGCTCACGATGGACGGCGGCTTCGTGCCCACATCCAGCAGCATCAGCATGACCGTGGCGTTCGCGCCTTCCGCGGACGGCGTGATGCGCAGGTTGGTATTCCAGTGACGACGATTCGCACCGTTCATTTTCTCGCGCCACGTTTTGACGAACCCCACCAGTGCTTCCTTGCCCGTGAAACGCGTATTGAACGTGCCGTCCGGCGTGAACGTCGCTGCCCACGCGTCGCCGTCGCCGGAATCGATCGCGTGGTTGTACGTCGCGTACAGCTGCTCGATATCGATGTAGTCCTGCGTCGTGAGGTCCGTCGCATTTGCCGCTGATCCCGCAACAGCGAGCGCGACGACGGCCAACGCGCGAGTGAAGAAACGAGCGAGGGTGTCCATGCAGTGTCCTTGTGGGGTGTAGTGAGTTCGATGCGTCGCTGTGGATGGTAGCGCACAGCTTGCGATTTTCAGGCGCTGCCGCTATGTGTCTTGCACAGCAGAAACAAACGCGGCATGGTCACGCCATGAGCGCTTACGACACTCAGGTCCTCGACGAGCTGCGCCGGTGGCAATACGAGATGCAGCGTCCGCCCGGTCTTTGGAATCGCGCGACCAGCGGTGTTCAGCGCAAGATCAACAGCTATATTCCCGAGAAAGTGCACGCCAGCCTCACCGCCGTCATCAAACAAATGACGCGGGGCGTGCTGAGCGGCTCGAACTTCACCGCGTCGGCGCCCCTGATCGAAGGCAGTCTCGAAGAGCGCGAGATGCGCGTGCGTGCGACGGTGGATCGATACAGGAAAACAGCGGCCGTCGAAGGCGGCATCACCGGCGCCGGCGGCTTTCTGATGGGCCTCGCCGACTTTCCGTTGCTTCTCAGCATCAAGCTGAAGATGCTGTTCGAGATCGCTGCGCTGTATGGCTTCTCCGGCGAGGACTATCGTGAGCGGCTCTATCTGCTGCACATCTTCCAGCTCGCGTTCTCCAGCGATGCGCATCGTGCTGACGTGTATCAGAAGATGCAGCGCTGGCATGAGCGCAGCGCCACGCTGCCCAACTCGATCGACGATTTCGACTGGCGCAAGTTTCAGCAGGAGTATCGCGACTACATCGATCTGGCAAAGCTCGCGCAGCTGTTGCCAGTCATCGGCGCGCCGGTCGGCGTGATTGTGAACAACAGCTTGCTGAAGAAGCTCGGCGCAACCGCGATGAACGCGTATCGCATGCGCTGGTTCGAGCGACCAGCGCTGCTCGACAACAGTTAGAGCCGCACGCCTTCCAGCAGCGCCTCTGTCATCGCCCTCGCCTTCGCGCGCGCTTCATCGATGGTCGCGCCGAGGGCGAGTGACACACCCATACGGCGCTGTCCATGCACCTCCGGCTTACCAAACAAACGTACGGCGGTATCGGGCTGAGCCAACGCGCGCTCGACATTCTCGAAACGCACGTTGTTCGACTCGCCTTCCACGAGCAACGCGCACGATGCCGCCGGCCCGTGCTGCCGAATGACGGGAATCGGCAACCCTAGAATCGCTCGCGCATGCAACGCGAACTCCGACAGATCCTGCGAGATCAGAGTGACGAGGCCCGTGTCATGCGGCCGCGGTGACACTTCGCTGAAGTAAATCTCATCGCCCGCGACGAACAGCTCGACGCCAAAGATGCCGTTGCCGCCGAGGTTCTCCGTCACGGCGTGAGCGATACGCTGCGATTCCTTCAGTGCCGCCTCGCTCATGGGCTGCGGCTGCCACGACTCGCGATAGTCGCCATCGATCTGCAAATGACCGATGGGCGCACAGAAGCTGGTCTGGCCGTTGTGGCGGACCGTCAGCAACGTGATCTCGAAATCGAACTTGACGAAACCTTCCACGATGATGCGCCCGACGCCAGCCCGGCCGCCCTGCTGAGAATATTTCCAAGCATGCGGGATGTCCGCCTCTGTCCGCACCACGCTCTGACCTTTGCCGGACGAACTCATGACCGGTTTCACGACACATGGCATGCCGATATCGCGCACTGCCTGGCGATACTCTTCTTCCGTATCGGCAAAGCGATACGGCGACGTGCGGATCTGCAGCTGCTCGGCAGCGAGCCGTCGGATGCCTTCGCGATCCATCGTGAGTCGCGCGGCTCGGGCAGTCGGTATGACCGTGAACCCCTCTTTCTCCAGCTCGATCAGCGCCGGCGTCGCGATCGCTTCGATCTCCGGCACGATGAGCTGGGGCCGTTCCCGCTCGACGACCTCTCGAAGTGCGGCCGGATCGAGCATGTTGATCACATGCGAGCGATGCGCGACCTGCATGGCCGGCGCGTTCGGGTAGCGATCCACTGCAATGACTTCGCAGCCGAACCGCTGCAGCTCGATCACGACTTCCTTACCCAGCTCGCCCGAGCCGAGCATCATGACGCGGGTGGCCGAAGACGACAGTGGAGTTCCTAAGGTAGTCACGACAGTTGCTCGACAGGAGGGCCAGGCCGGCAAGTATCCGACCTGATGCGATTGCATACAACCACGCATCGTCGAAACAGCGTTGCGGGGCGCCATTGCGCTCATTAGTCTTCGCGCTTTCGTCAGCGAAAGGATGATCATGTCACGTTCACGCTTGCTGCTGGGATCGCTGCTCGCCACGCTCGCCGCCGCCGCGCACGCCGCCGAAGAGGCCAAGAAAACCTGGGATGTGAACGCCCCGCCCGGCGAGCGCCGCGAAATTCCGATCGATGTGCGCTCCGGCACGTGGATGAGCATCGACGTGAGCCCCGACGGCAGCCGCGTGCTGTTCGATCTGTTGGGCGACATCTACGAGCTGCCCATCGCCGGCGGTGAAGCCAAATCACTCACATCCGGCCTGGCTTGGGACATGCAGCCGCGCTACTCGCCCGACGGCAACAGCATCCTGTTCACGTCCGACCGAGCCGGCGGCGACAATCTGTGGGTGATGGATCGCAGCGGCAATGCGCCCCGCCAACTCACCAAGGAAGACTTTCGCCTGTTGAACGATGCAGCCTGGCATCCCAATGGCCGCTACGTGGCCGGCCGCAAACATTTCACGACGCGTCGCTCGCTGGGCACCGGCGAGATCTGGTTCTACAACGTCGATGGCGGCGACGGCGTGCAGGTGGTGAAGCGCCAGAACGAGGACTATCAGAAAGAGCTCGGCGAGCCGACGTTCTCCCCTAACGGCAAGTATCTCTACTACACGCAGAACGTCACTGCGGGCAATCGCTTTGCCTACGCCCAGGACGTGAACGATGAAGTGTTCGCCATCAAACGCCTCGATCTGGCCAGTGGCGAAACCTCCGCGGTAGCCAGTGGCCCCGGCGGCTCGGTGCGCCCGACACCGTCACCCGATGGGCGCCATCTCGCATTCATTCGTCGCCTGCGCACGCCCGAGGCGCTGAAGACGGCGCTGTACACGCAGGATCTGCGCTCCGGCGAGATCAAATTGATCTACGCGGATCTGGATCGCGACATGCAGGAGACCTGGGCCGTGAACGGCTTGTATCCGCGCATGGATTGGACGCCCGACAGCAAATCGCTGGTGTTCTGGGCTGGCGGCGGCATCAAGCGAGTGGACATCGTGTCACTGGCGGTGAGCGACATTCCGTTTCATGTCACAGGCACTCGCGCTTCGATTGCGCCGGCTCGCTTTCAGGTCGATGTCGCGCCGGATCAGGTACCAGCACGCATGGTGCGTTTCGCCACCGTGTCGCCGAACGGTCAGCGCGTCGTGTACGAATCATTTGGTCGTCTGTGGGTTCGCGATGTCAACGGCGGCACCGCCCGCCAACTCACCAGCGATGCCGACAACGCGTTCGAACTGTTTCCTTCATGGTCGCGCGACGGCAAGAACATCGTGTTCGTGCGCTGGACCGATGCCACGCTCGGCGAGATTCGTGTCGTCGGTGCCGGTGGCGGCAAGTCGCGCGTCGTGACGAAGCAGCCCGGTCACTACTATCAACCGCGCTTCACGCCGAAGGGCGACGCGATCGTCGTGCAACGCGCGGCGGGTGGCTATCTCACATCAGCGAACTGGTCCGCCGAGCCGGGCTTGTATCGTGTACCGACGGCCGGTGGCGAGCTGCAGAAGCTCACCGACACCGGTCGAAATCCGCATTTCATCGACTCGTCCGATCGCATCTTCTACACGGAAGACGCCGGTGCTGCGAAGGAAGCCGAGCCCGCGCACGAACTCGTGAGCGTCGACGCCCAAGGCCAGGATCGTCGCGTACATGCGCGTTCGAACTACGCGAGCCGCATGGAAGTCTCGCCGACCGGCGAGTACATCGCGTTCCGCGAGAACTTCCATGTGTACGTCGTGCCGATGCCGCCGGGCGGACAGCTCGATCTGTCACCGAGAACCAAGGCCGTGCGAGTGGTGCGGGCTTCGGAGGTCGGCGGCGATTATCTGAACTGGACGAACGGGAACACGCTGACGTGGACGCTCGGCCCCACGCTGTATCGCGGCGAAATGTCCACACTGTTCCCGAAGGCCATCGGCAATGGCACTGAGCCCGCGCCCATGTACGGCCAGCGCATCGCCGATCTGGGCAGCACTCGCACCGCTGACAAGCCCGCTGGTGTCGTCGCGCTCACGGGAGCCCGCATCATCACGATGAATGGCGAGCAGGTCATCGATAACGGCGTGATCGTCATTCGTAACAACCGCATCGCTGCCGTCGGCGCCGCGAACTCGGTGCAAATTCCCGCCGAAGCGCAGCGCTTGGATCTGGCCGGCAAGACCGTGATGCCCGGCCTGATCGACATTCACGCGCACGGTCCGCAAGGCGTTGAAGATCTCATTCCTCAACAGAACTGGTCGGCGCTCGCGCACCTGGGCCTTGGGGTCACGACCATCCACGATCCCTCGAACGCGGCCACCGAAATCTTCGCCGCCGCCGAGTATCAACGTGCCGGCCTTGTGCTCGGCCCGCGTACCTTCTCGACCGGCGATGTCGTTTATGGCGCCCGCTCAGAAGGCCTTGCCGACATCGGCAGCATCGACGACGCCCGTCATCACATCCAGCGCCTGAAAGCGCAAGGCGCGATCTCCGTGAAGAACTACAACCAGCCGCGGCGCGAACAGCGCCAGATGGTCGTCACGGCCGCACGCGAGAACGGCTTGATGGTGGTCGCCGAAGGCGGCTCGCTGTACCCGATGGACATGACCATCATCGCCGACGGCAACACCGGCCTCGAGCACAACAATCCGCCGCAACACTTCTACGACGACGTGCTCCAGTACTGGCCGAAGACCGGCGTGGGCTACACGCCGACGCTCGTTGTGACGTATGGCGGCCCGGGTGCGGAGTTCCTGTTCTATCAGGAGTCGGAGGTTTGGGCGCATCCATTGCTGTCGAAGTACGTGCCGCCGCACATCGTGCAACCTCGCTCGGTGCGTCGTCAGATGGCGCCCAAGACGGACTATCAACCCGTGATCGATTCGGCCGCGAACGCCAAGAAGCTGAAGGAGCTGGGCGTATCAGTGCACATCGGCGCGCACGGCCAGCGTGAAGGCATGGGCTCGCATTGGGAGATGTGGGGCTTCGTGCTCGGCGGCATGTCACCGCTGCAAGCGCTGCAAACCGCAACGATCCTGCCCGCGCAATATATGGGCCTCGACAAGGATCTCGGCTCGATCGAGGCGGGCAAGCTCGCGGATCTGCTGGTGCTGGATGGAAATCCACTCGAGGACATTCGAGTCACGGACGATATCTCGTACGTAATTCAGAATGGCCGGATCTATGAAGGCGGCACGCTCACCGAGAAACTGACCGGCAAACATCAGCTCGCGCCGCTGTACTGGGAGAAACAACAGCAACGCTGACCTGTCTGCGAGCCTCTTCGCGGCGCTGTCACTCACCACCGACGCAGCGCCGCCGAGGTACCGCACTCTTCGCCGCGCTGTCACCCACCACCGACGCAGCGCCGCCGAGGTGGGTTACCTCGTCCCGGCAGCTTCGAAGTACAGGGATGTATCTTCGAAAGCAGCGCACATCATGGACGTGCGCCGAGGAGCGCAATGCGCGACGGGCGAGCGCGGTGCCGGGACGAGGTAACCCACCTCGGCGGCGCGGTCACATGCCCTCTTCGCCCTCTCCGCCCTCTCCGCCGAGTCTCAGCGGCTCTTCTTCTGCGGCATGTACGCAATACACTCCAACTCGACGCGTGCATTCATCGCGAGTCCACTCGCCCCCAACGCACTCCGTGCCGGAAACGGCTTCTTGAAGAACTCACGATAAACATTGTTGAACGTCGCCCATTCGGCGATGTCAGCGAGGAATACCGTGCACTTCACCACGTCGCTCAGCGACGCCCCGTTCGCCTCCAGCACGCGCTTCACGTTCGCCAGCACCTGACGCGATTCAGGTTCGATCCCGCCAGGCGGCAGCTTGGCCGTCACAGGGTCGTCGCCGATCTGGCCGCTGAGATACAGGAAGTCCCCGGCCCGCACCGCTTCCGAGAACGGCCGATCCAGCTCCAGCGCGCGCTGCGAGTTCAGGAATTGCGGCTTTTCGGTAGCGCCACTGCTCACGGCGGCCAGCAGCGCCAGCGCGCCAACGATTGTTCTTGCGAAAACTGGACTACGAATCAGCATAAGCGCCCTTCCGGTGTTAGTGGTGCTGTGCCCAACAGCTTAGCCCGTCGGCGACCTTACGGCAGCTCGATCCTTTCGATCGGAGCATCGAACGTGCAATTCGTAGCCCCGCTGATCCCGGAACGCAGGTCACGATAAAATCGCCCCATGACGCCTGCCGAAATGAACAACCCGATCTGGTCCGCCCTGACCACCGCGCAAGCGCACTTTGCCATCGGCGGCCCGATCGCCAAACGTTATCCCGCGGAAGTCGCACCGTTCATCGCCGTACCCGAGCCGACTGCCGCTGCCGCCGACGCTCTCGCTGAATTGGTGGCGCCTGGCGAAGTCGTCAACATCGTCAGCGTCACACCCAAGCTCGACCAGGGCTGGGAGCTGCTCGGCACAGCCGATGTCGTGCAAATGGTCTGGCGCGACGACGCTCCCGCGCCCGACGAGGATGCGGCCGGCATCACGCCGCTCACCGACGCCGACACACCCGACATGCTCGATCTCACCGCGCTGGTGTTCCCCGGGTACTTCCGTCGTCGCACGCCCGAGATGGGTGAATACTTCGCCATCCGGCAGGATGGACACTTCGCCGCGATGGCGGGCGAGCGCATGAAGATGCTCGGCTATGAAGAAATCAGCGCCGTGTGCACGCATCCGAACTTCACAGGACGCGGGTACGCCGCGCGCCTGATCAATCTGCTCGTGGCGAAACAATTGAAACGCGGCATCGTGCCGTTCCTCCACGTCAACGCGGCGAACGCTCGCGCGCGAGCGTTGTATGTTCGGCTCGGTTTTGTCGACCGCGTCACACTTCCACTGTGGCTGTTGAAGCGAGCGTGACTGTTGTCCGAGCAACCGAACCGGCAGCGAGCGTTCAGGGTCTTCCCTAAGCGCGCTCCGAAGCCGCCGTGGCTCGCGCACCGATCTCCTGACGACCGGCTTTACACGGCGCAGCACGCCACGGTCGCTCGCCCCATGAGGATCAATTGCTTACTCAATAGGCACGGGATTTGCTTTTCCGCTCGTGTCCACAATTGGGGAGGGGCAAGATGAGTTTCAAAGCAATCCGCCTGAGCGCCAGCGTCCTAGCGCTTTCGGCATTCTGTTACATCGGGTCGGCGAGCGCGGTGCCGCTGTTGTGCCGGGATGCCACCGTCGATCACATGTACGTCGACACTTCTCAGGTGTCTTCGTGCCTGGGCGGCGGCAGCGGCAATATCAATGGCAATCCTCAGACCGACCGCTTCCTGACCGGCATGGGTGCCGACTCCGGATTGGTCAACATCGGCAGCGGCAGCTTTACTCAGAGCGGCACGACCGGCACGTTCTCGCTGGATGCCAGCCTGTGGCAGACCTGGGACGAGATCGCCGTTGGCTTCAAGTTTGGCACCGGCAACAAGCCCGATGAATGGTTCGTCTTTCTGCTGAACCCGCTGGTCTCGACCGGCAACTGGGAATTCGTCAACGTGTTCGGCCGCGGTGGCGGCTTGTCGCATATTCAGCTCTATGGCCGATCGGCCCCGGCCAACGTGCCGGAGCCCGGCACGCTGGCACTGCTCGGCGTGGGTCTGCTCGGCGCCGGCCTCGCCCGTCGCCGCAAGCAAGCCTGATAAGACAAACGACAACGCATCGTCGCGATACTGAAGCCCCGCCTGGTGCGGGGCTTTTTTATGTCCGCCATACGCACAACCCGACGCGCGCCGCGAACTCGATCACGAATTTGTAATTGCCCGGTCAACGCAACGGCAGCTCGCTTTCGGCGATTGGCGACAGCATCGTTGCGTTGAGCCGCATTGATATCATGCGCTCCTGGCCTACGACTCCTACAAACTTCCGGGGCGCCCCATGTTCAACCGTTTCTCCAAAACAGCTTTCGCTGCACTGCTCTGCGCGTCCGTTTTCATCAGCACGCCCGCATCGAGCGATCCGCCGGATCACGCCCCGGCGCACGGCTGGCGTAAGAAACATGACCCTCGGTACGTCGGCTACACCGGGCGCGAGTGGGAACGTGACTACGGCGTGCGCGAGGGCTCCTGCCATCGCAAGGCAATCGGCACTGTCGTCGGCGCCGTCGCCGGCGGTGTCATCGGATCTCAGATTGGCGATGGCACCGGCCGCACTGTGGCGATCATCGTTGGCTCGGTGCTCGGCGGTTTGATCGGCCGTGAAATCGGCGAAGATCTCGATGAAGCCGATCGCGGCTGCTTCGGCCATGCGCTCGAGCTCGTCGAGCCGGGCCGCCCCGTGCGCTGGCTCAACGATCGGACGCACGTCAACTATGTGCTCACACCGCTCGCCTCGAGCGATTCGAAGAGCTGCCGTAAGTTCAAGCTGAAGGCCACGTCTGGCAAGAAGAGCAAAACTTCCGAGGGCCGCGCCTGCCGCGATGGCGACGGTATCTGGCGCATCGGCTGATGTTGTGAGTTGTCACGGCGACTCCCGTGCAGTATCAATAGCGCACTACCGGGAGAAGCTGACATGTCATGCGAACACATCAGTCACGTCAAGCCGCTGCCGCCGAACACACAAGGATGTGAGGAGTGCCTGAAGTCGGGCAGCTCCTGGGTGCATCTGCGCCTGTGCCTGACCTGCGGTCACGTGGGCTGTTGTGACAGCTCACCCAATCGGCACGCGACCAAACATTTTCAGCACACCCATCATCCGGTGGTCGCTTCGTTCGAGCCGGACGAGCGTTGGGCTTGGTGTTTCGTCGATGAAGAAGCGGCGGAGGTGCCGCGCGAGGCGGTGAAGTACCTGCGCTGATTTACCTGGTGCGCAGCTGCGCGATGCGCTGATCTTTCTCGACCCACAGGCCGTTCAACCAGCTCTGCACGCGCTCGCGAAACGCCGGATCGTTTTGATAATCGCCGCCGAGCAGCTCGGCCGGGATCTCCCGCTCGCGAATATTCACTCGCACTTCGCGCACCCGATTCGCGAACAGATCGACCATGGTCGGCGGACCATCCGGATAAACGATGGTCACGTCCAGAATCGAATGCAGCGCGCGTCCCATCGCATCCAGCACGAACGCGACGCCGCCCGCTTTGGGCTTGAGCAGATGGGTGAACGGCGACGCCTGTTGCTCATGCTTGGCGCGCGTGAAGCGGGTGCCCTCGACGAAGTTCATCACCGACACCGGGATGTGCATGAACTTTGCGCAAGCGCGCCGGGTCGCAGCAATATCTCGCCCCGCCAGCTCCGGCCGCTTCTCCAGCTGCTGCCGCGAGTAACGCTTCATGAAGGGAAAATCGAGGGCCCACCACGCCAGGCCGAGCAGCGGCACCCAGAACAGCTGACTCTTCAGGAAAAAGCGCAACAGCGGCACGCGCCGGTTCAGCGCCGCCTGCAGCATCGGGATGTCGACCCAGGTCTGATGATTCGCCATCACCAGGTAATGCCCGTCGGGCCGCAGTCGGGCGTCGATGTCGAACACGAAACGGGTGCTGGTGAAGCGGCGAATCATGGTGGTGTTGGTGCTGATCCAGCTGGCGGCGATGGCCATCAGCAGCCAGTCACACGCGCGGCGAACCGGTCGTAGCGGCGCAATCGCTTTGATCACCGCCACCAGCAGCAGCGGCGGCACATGTATCAGGGTGTTCGTGGTCAGCAGCAGTGCGCC
>NZ_LSRW01000063.1:0-60362 GCF_003104955.1 Steroidobacter cummioxidans
GGCTCGGAGATGTGTATAAGAGACAGGAACCGCTGTTGGTGAACGAAGCGGCCGACGCCGTGCGTGCGCGTGCCCGCAGCCAGGGTTTTACCGAGCGTGAATTGCATGTGGTCGAGCGTGGCTTCGACTGGCAGGCGCTGCTCGCCAAACAGCAAAGGCAAAATTGTCGCTGTTTCGCCGAGCGCAAGATCATCGAGATCCGGAATGACCAAATCCGACCCCGGGCGAGCAGGGCGCCGATGCCATCATCGAGCTGGCGACCGAGCCGTCGGCCGACAACCTGGTGCTGATCGTCACCGGCAAGATGGACGGTCGCGTGCAAGGCTCGCGTTGGGTCAGCGCCATCGAAAAGCATGGCGTGGTGGTGCAGATCTGGCCGGTGGAGCTGGCCCGCTTGCCCGCCTGGATCCGCGATCGCCTCGCCAAACAAAATCTCAAAGCCGATGCCGAAGCGGCGACGCTGCTGTCGGAGCGAGTGGAAGGCAATCTGCTGGCCGCCCACCAGGAAGTCGAAAAACTGGCGCTGTTGTTGCCGCCAGGCCCCGTGAGCGCCGACACGATCATCGATGCGGTCGCCGACAGCGCGCGCTTCGATGTTTTGCAACTCGGTGACGCGGCCATGAAAGGCAATGCGGCGCGAGCCTTGCGCGTCCTGGAAGGACTGCGCGGCGAAGATGTCGAGCCGCCGATCGTGCTCTGGGCGCTCAACAAGGATTTGCAGTGGATCGCACGTTGTCAGCATCTGATGCGTCGAGGCCAGAGCGCCGACAGCGCCATGAATGCACTCTACGTGTGGCGCAATCGTCAGCCAGCCATGAAGCATGCGCTGTCGCGCCTGAAGCCGAAAACCGTGCGCGAGCTGCTGCTCAGCGCCGAGCGCGCCGATCGCATGATCAAGGGTGTGATCCGCAGCAATCCGTGGCTGGAATTCGAACGATTGGTCGCAGGACTCGCCGGCGTCAGGCTCGCGACCGCTGCCTAAAGCTGCATAACCTTCCCATGACGACGATCGGTATTTTCGGCGGCACCTTCGATCCGATTCATTTCGGTCACCTGCGCACCGCCTTTGAATTGCTGCAAGCGCTGCGCTTGAACGAAATGCGCTTCATGCCGGCCGGCACGCCCCCGCATCGTGATACCACGGTGGCCGATGCCGAGCAGCGCCTCGCCATGGTCAAAGCTGCGACCGAAGGCCAGCCGGGCTTCACCGTCGACGATCGCGAGATCCGACGCGAAGGACTGTCTTATTCGGTCGATACCATGCGGACCTTGCGAGCGGACTTTCCCGACCACTCGCTGTGCCTGATCGTCGGCATGGACGCATTTTTAGGCTTGCCGAAATGGCACCAGTGGCGTGAACTGCTGGAGCTGGCGCACCTGGTCGTGGCCCACCGTCCCGGCTGGCGCGCCCCGAGCATGGGGCCGCTGGGCGAGCTCCTCGTCGATCGCGGCACCGGCCGCATCAACGATCTGCACGAGCAGCGCGCCGGGTGCATCTACATTCACGCGGTGACGCAGCTGGAAATTTCGTCCACCGAAGTGCGCAAGCTGATCGCGATGGGCCGCGATCCACGTTATCTGATGCCCGATTCGGTCCGGGCGATCATCGAGCAGACCGGCTGTTACAAGTCGCAACCCAAGAGGTGAGCATGGCCGTCAAGCGAGCAAAAACTTCCCGATCCAGTGCTGGTGCCAAAGCCAAATCCGCCAAAAAGAAGGCTGCCAAGGCGCCTGCCAAAGTCACCAAGCTGAGCACCGCCCGAAAGAAGCTCGCGAGTAAGGGGCCGGCGCCGGCAGCGAAGAAGAAAGCCACTCAAAGCAAGGCGCCCGCAGCTGCGGCACCGAAGCGGCAGCCGGTCGTCAGCGTTGTCGAGCACGCGCTCGATGAGATGAAGGCGGTCAACGTGAAAGTGCTGGCGGTGAACAAGCTCACCGACATCACCGACACCATGGTCATCGCCAGCGGCAACTCCGATCGTCACGTGCGCTCGATCGCGGATCGCGTGGTCGAATTCGCGAAGAAGGCGGGTTTCCGTCCGATGGGCGTGGAAGGCGAGCGCGACGGCGAGTGGGTGCTGGTCGATATAGGCGACGTGATCGTCCACATCATGCTGCCGAAGGTGCGCGAGTTCTACCGGCTCGAAAGCCTGTGGGACGTGAGTGCCGCGCGCCGCGAAGCGGCCGAGCAGAGCGCCTGAACCCGAACGTGTGAACAACTCATGCGGTTGATCGTCGCAGCTGCTGGGACAAAGCTGCCTGACTGGGTCAACGCCGGTTTCCAGGAATACGCGGGCCGCTTCACGCGCGACTACAAGCTAGAACTCAAAGAAATCGCGCTCGGTCAACGCGCCGGGTCCAGCCCCCCGGCGCAAGCCATCGCCAAAGAAGGCGAGAAGATGCTCGCTGCCATTCCCCAAGGCGCGTATGTCGTAGCCCTGCAGGTGGGTGGCCGGAACATATCCAGCGAACAGCTGGCTCAGTTTCTCCAACAGCGCGCCCGCGACGGTCGCGATGTGGTTTTCTGCATCGGTGGGCCGGAAGGCCTGGCGCCTGACGTCGACGCACGTGCGGACTTCAAGTGGTCCCTCTCCGCGCTCACTTTGCCGCACGCGCTCGCACGCGTTGTCGTTGCTGAGGCGCTGTATCGCGCGGTGATGATTATCAAGGGGCATCCTTACCATCGGGCTTGAAGTGCCGGATGAGAGCGTTGGTGGCTCGGCGGTGGCTGTCGGGGGTCTCGGGAAACTCGCGAGCGTCTTTACTGCTGGTGGGCTGTGCGTCGATGGCTGCCGCACGATTTGGTCAGTGGCTGCGTCACGGTCAGTGTCGCTCGCCCTTAACGCGCTATCGCGCTGCGAGCTGCAACGCGCGGCGGCGGAGGTACTGCCAGCGTGCAACGGTTTGCTCGAATGGCGGCGGGCTTAGCGTCACGGTGCTTGCGAACTTCCCGAGACCCCCGACAGCCACCGCCCCGAACGAACTGAAGTGAGCTCACCGGAGCGGCCGCGCTTTAGCGCGGCCGCAACTGCCGTTGCGACAACGCGCGAGCTCAAATTTTCAATTGAGGGCTGGTGGTCGGAGCAGAGTCACGCGCAACGCGCCTGAGACCTTTCGGCGTCGGCGGGAGCGACCTACCTCCGCCCGGCAGCTTTTCGGTACAGGGACGGGACCGAAACAGCAGGGCTCATCATGGACGTGCGGTGAGGAGCGCAGTGCGCTCCGGCCGTGCCCGGTGCCGGGCGGAGGTAGGTCGCTCCCGTCGACGCGAACCACCGACGCCTCTGACAGCACGTCGACGCGAACCACCGACGCCTCTGACAGCACGTCGACGCGAACCACCGACCTCAAACTTTCAAGCGAGCCAGCTCCGCCACCGCAGACGCAACGGTCGGAAACCTCTCGTTCGGGTCCTTCGCCAGCATTCCATCGATCAAACGTTGGAAGCGACTGAGCGACTCCGGCAACACCGGGATCGGGTCGTTGCGATGGGATTGGATGATGGCGATCACCGAGCCGCCTTTGAACGGCCGCTGCCCGGTCAGCATTTCATAGAACATGATGCCCAGGCTGTAGATGTCGCTGCGCTGATCGACCTCGGCGCCTTCCGCCTGTTCCGGGCTGATGTAGTAGGGCGAGCCGCGCACTTCGCCGGCGTTGGTGTGTGAAGTGCCCAGATGTTTGGCCAGGCCGAAGTCGATGAGCACGATGCGGCCGTCGGGTCGCATCATGACGTTGGCGGGCTTCAGATCGCGATGACAGAGGTTGGCGGCGTGCACAACCTGCAAAGCCGCGGCGATCTGCAGAAAGATGTCCACGCTGTCTTTCGCCGTCATCAAGTTGCGAATGCGCAGCTCGAGGCTGCCGCCCGGGAAGTACTCGGTGACGATGTAACGAAAGTCCTCGCCGTGGCCCCAGTCGTAAACATCGACGATGGCCGGGTGTTTGATGCGCATCAGCAGCTCGCGCTCGCGCTCGAAGCGCTCCTCTTCGCCGGCTTCGAGGGTCGACAGCGGGCCGGTGCGCAGCACCTTGATGGCCACGTTGTGGCCCAGCTCCACCGACAACGCCACGTGCACCTCGGACTTCGGCGAGCGCGCGATGGTTTGCAGGAAACGATAACCGGGAATGGTCGGAAACGCCGCGCGCTGCCGACTGCCGGGAACTTTTTTATCCTCGGGGCGCATCCTTGACCCTATTCACGTTGACTCGACATCGGTCGGAAGCAATGTATAGAACATCCTGAGTTGATTTTCGCCGCACATCCGTTGCCACTGAAGCAGTCGCAAATGAACGTGACGAGGTTATGATAGGAAGCGGCCACGGCATTGGCCAGGACGGGATCGAGGATATGGCGATAGTCATGGAGTCCAGCTACTCAATCGACGCCAGTGCAAACCTGATCAGGCTCAAAGTCTGGGGCGAGTTGACGACCGATTCGTTGATGGAGTTGCTGAATCAGGCACGCGCCGATCCGGAATATGTCCCCGGCATGCATGCCATCGCCGATTATCGCGAAGCGTATGGCAATTGGGACTACAGCGAAATCCAGCGCCTGCGCGACTACCTGGTGCACATTGCCGTCCCCTGCGAAGTGCGCTGGGCCGCAATTGTCAAACCGGGGAACCTGGCGGCCGCCGGGCACGTCCTAATTCTCATCAGCGAGGCCGTCGGCTCGGACATAAGGATGCGCATGTTCGAGGAGCCGGCCGCCGCTTTGCGCTGGGCGCAAGGGCAAGACCGACCGAAAGCTCCCATGAGTCACGAATTCCTGAACGGCCGGGTCGAGGTCTGCACCGGTGACATCACCGGGTTGCGGGTCGATGCCGTCGTGAATGCGGCCAATGCCTCGTTGCTGGGCGGGGGCGGCGTCGACGGCGCCATTCATCGGCGCGGCGGCGGGGAAATTCTGCGGGCCTGTCGGGAGCTGCGCGAAACGTCCTATCCGCAAGGCTTGCCGGCCGGTGAGGCGGTGCTGACGACCGCGGGCAATCTGCCGGCGCGTTTCGTCATTCATACCGTCGGCCCGATCTGGGGTCGCGATCAGCAGGCGCAGACGCTGCTCGCGTCCTGCTACAAGAAATCCATTGCGCTGGCGGCGAATCATGCGCTCGGCTCGGTGGCGTTCCCGGCCATTTCCACCGGCGCGTATGGCTACCCGAAGGACGAAGCGGCCGCGGTCGCATCGACCGCGATCATGGAGGCGCTGTCGCAGGCCGACGCGATCGAACGGGTGTCACTGGTGTTCTTCTCGGATGCCGATCGCGACGTGTTCCTTGCGAATCAGCAGTTCTAGTCGCGGCCCAAGTTCAAAAACGGGCCTCAGTCGCAGTGAATACTGCGACTGAACAATGTTCCTGACGCGCTCTGGCCTGTATCCTTCGGCGCATGTCAGAACCTGCAACTTCATCTGCCAAGCCGTTGATCTACTTGGCCTCGGCGTCGCCCAGGCGCAGCGCTTTGCTGGCCCAGATCGGGGTCGCGCACCGGGTCGCGCCGGTGTCCGTCGACGAGTCCGTGGCCGGGGCCGAAGCGCCGGAGAAATATGTCACACGACTCGCCGCGCTGAAGGCCGACACGCTCTGGGACACGCTGCCGCAGAACGAGCGGCTGCCGGTGCTCGGCTCGGACACCACCGTCGTTGTCGATCAGGCCATCCTCGGCAAGCCGGCCGACGAAAACGACTGTGTGCGCATGCTGCAGCTGTTGTCGGGGCGTACGCATCAGGTGCACACCGCCGTGGCGGTTCGCAGTGCTCACGGCAGTGAAGTGCGTTTGAGCATCAGCGATGTGACTTTTCGAAAGCTCGCCGAGGCGGAAATGCGGGCTTACTGGCGCAGCGGCGAGCCTGCCGACAAAGCGGGTGGCTACGCCATCCAGGGGCGCGGCGCCGTGTTCATTCGTCATATCGCCGGCAGTTACTCCGGCATCATGGGGTTGCCCTTGTTCGAGACCGCCGAATTGCTCGCCGCGCATCAAATCACCAGTGAGGTTCAAGGATGACGGCCGAGATCCTCATCAATATCAGCCCGCGCGAAGCGCGCGCCGCGCTGGTGGAAAACGGCGTGCTGCAGGAAATCTTCCTGGAGCGGGCCAACAAGCGCGGCCTCATCAGCAACATTTACAAGGGACGAGTGTCCCGGGTGCTGCCGGGCATGCAGGCCGCATTCGTCGACATTGGCCTGGAGCGCACTGCGTTTCTACACGCTTCCGACATCGTGCATCCGGCGGTGGGTGAGAACGGCAGTCCCGATCTGCCGGTCGATGAAGGGCGCACGCCGGATATTCAGACGCTAGTCAGCGAAGGTAGCGAAATATTGGTCCAGGTGCTGAAGGATCCGCTGGGCACCAAGGGCGCGCGCCTGACGACGTTCATTACGATTCCGTCACGCTACCTGGTTTACATGCCCAAGGGGCGGGGCATCGGAATCTCGGCGCGCATCGAAGATGAAGCGGAGCGGCAGCGCCTGCGCGAGGCCGCGAGCCTGTTCGTGCGGCCCGATGAACCCGGCGGTTATATCGTGCGTACTGCTGCTGAGGGCGCGACGCCAGACGCGTTGCGCGCCGACATGATGTTCCTGCAGAAACTGTGGACCGTGCTCAGCGAGAAAGCGGCCGGCACCCGGCCGGGCAATCTGGTGCACGAGGATTTGCCATTGCCGGTACGCGTCATGCGCGACGTGGTGTCCACTGGCATCGAACACGTCAGTGTCGATCAGCCCGAGACCCATCAGCGCATGATCGAGTTCGCGCGCACTTTCATGCCCGAGATGAGCGAGCGCATCGAGTTGTACAAGGGCGATCGGCCGATCTTCGATCTGTACGGCGTCGAGGACGAAATCCAGAAATCGCTGGAGCGCAAAGTGCCGCTCAAATCCGGCGGCCATCTGATTTTCGACCAGACCGAATCGATGACCACCATCGATGTGAACACCGGCGCCTATGTGGGCCAGCGCTCCCTGGAAGAGACGATTTTCCGCACCAACCTGGAAGCGGCCGTGGCGATCGCGCGCCAGCTGCGCCTGCGCAACCTGGGCGGCATCATCATCATCGACTTCATCGACATGGAAGAGGAGGAGCATCGCAAGCAGGTGTTGCAGGCGCTGGAGAAGTCGCTGGCCGCCGATCATGCGAAGAATCACATCTCGTCCGTGTCGCCGCTGGGCCTGGTGGAGATGACGCGCAAGCGCACGCGCGAGAGCCTTGAACATATGCTGTGCTCGGCCTGTCCAACCTGCGAGGGCCGCGGCTTCGTCAAGACTACGGAAACAGTTTGTTACGAGATCTTCCGCGAGATTCTGCGACAGTCACGCCAGTTCCAGTTCCAGGAGCTGATGGTGCTGGCGCATCAGGATGTGATCGAGCGGCTGCTCGACGAGGAGTCGGCGGCGCTGGCCGAGCTGGAAGTGCACACGGGCAAGCCTATCCGTCTTCAGACCGAAGCGCTGTACCAACAGGATCAATACGATGTGGTGTTGATGTGATTGCAGTGTAATGCCTTCCGGTAATGTCCCCACGCCCACGCAAAATCCTTAAATGGCTGCTCGGCACCCTGGTGGTGCTGGTGGTCGTCGTGGGCCTGTTGTTTGCCCTGTTCGGCTTCATCGTCGGGCGGGTGCCGGAATATCGAGTACAGCTGCAGGACTGGATCGGCGAGCGCAGCGGGCTGATCGTCGAATTCCGGACGCTGAGCGCGCGCCTGCGGCTGTATGGCCCGGAGCTGGTGTTCGATGATGCCGTCGTGCGCACGCCGGATCGCACTCGCACCTTGTTCGTTGCCCGTCGGGGCAGTGTCGGTTTCGATCTGTGGACCTCCCTGGTCAATCGTCGACTGACCGGAGGGCGCTTCGCACTCGAGGCGCCGGAGATCGCGCTGATCCGCACGCGCGAGGGCAAGATTCAATTGCTGGGGCAAAGCGCGCTGCCCGAGCGCGAGATCAAGCCGATCTCGTTGGAACAATTACCGACTGGCCGCTTCGTCGTGCATGACGCGGTGGTGAGTTTCCGTGATGCCATCACTGGGCGCGGACCTTGGTCGCTGTCGGGAGTGAATTTCGAGCTCGCGCGCAGCACGCAATCGATGGAGTTGCATGGCACGGCCTCACTGCCGCCGGCCCTGGGCGACCAGCTGAAGTTCTCGGCGACGGCCGAAGGTGCGCTTCAAAACTCCAGCGCGCTGCTCTCGACCTTCAGCGTGCAGGGACAGAAGTTGGATCTGGCGGGCTGGGCCGATCTGTTGCCCGATGCGTGGCCCGCGCCCGAGAGCGGTCACGGCGCCGTGAGCGTGAGCGGCACGTTGAAAGGCACTGAGTTGTTGCAGGTGTCAGCAGCCGTCGATGTGGGCCAGCTCACTACAGAGTTGCCCGTGTGGTCGATTCCGCTGCCGGCAGCGGCGCCATTGGTGCCGCCCGACCACGATGACGATGAGCCGAAACACGCACCCAAACATCCCATCGAGCCCGCGCCGCCACCACCAGTCGCTGAAGAGCCTTACCAGCCACCGCCGCCGCAAATACTGAGTTACTCGCGACTGGCGTTTGCGCTGAACGCGCAGAAGTCGAACCAGCAGTGGAATGTCACTCTGTCCGACCTGGATGCGATCCGCTCCGACTCGTCATGGCAGGCAAAGAAAATCGTGGCGCGCTGGTCGCATAACGATCAGGGCATGCTCGAGGTCAGCGGCGAGGCGGATCGACTCGTGCTCGAAAACATCTGGCCCTGGCTTGCGTATGTGCCGGAAAGCGAAGCGATGGCGCGCGTGCGCGCCATGCAGACGCGAGGTGCGTTGACCGACGTGAAGTTCTCGTTCGCGCGCACGGCGGCCGATGTGCCTGCCACTTACTCGGTGCAAACGAAGCTCGATGGCATCCAGTTCGCGCCGGTGTTGCAGGTGCCGGGGCTCGCCGGCATCTCTGGCAGCATCGAGGCCAACGATCGTGGCGGTCAACTGCGGCTGGCGACCAAGGTCGTCGAGTTCAACCTGCCGCGAATGTTTCGCAGCGTGCTGGTCGCGTCCTCGGTTGACGGTACTGTGTCGTGGCAGCGAAATGACGCGGGTCTGGTGATTGACACCGACCAGGTGCGAGTGCAGGGGGACGATGGCCGCGCCGTGGCTCGCATGCATTTGACGCTGCCCAGCGATGGCACCTCGCCGATGATGGATCTGTTCGCACAGGGCGAAGATCTGAAAGTCGGCTCGACGCACAAGTACCTGCCGGCCGACAAGCTCGGGCCGAAGACATTGGAGTGGTTCGATCAGGCCTTGGTCGACGGGCACGTCTCCACGGCGGAGTTCACATACAAAGGACCGATGCGTCAGTTCCCGTTCCGCCACGACGAAGGAACATTCCTGGTGCGCGCGCAGGTCGACAACGCGCTGTTCGATTACCAGGAAGGCTGGCAGCCGGCGCGCGATGTCGCGGCTGAAGTCGAGTTCCGCAACGAAGGTATGCGCATCCACGCCACGACGGGCACGGTCGGGAATCTGCGTCTGACTCAAGCGACGGCCGAGATTCCCGATCTCAAACACGGCGAGCTGTCGATCAAGGCGGCGGCTGCGAGCGATGTGGACGCCGGGCTCGCTTTCGTGCGTGAGAGCCCGATCGGCCCGAGCCTGGGTGAAACGTTTGCGCGATTGCGCGGGCGAGGGCCGATGACCGCGGACGTGCACTTGGACTTGCCGCTGGAGCATCTCGACGATCGCAAGATCGACGTCACCGCGCGTATCGCCGATGCGACCGTGACGGTGCAAAGGGTCTCGGCGCCGGTGCAGTCGTTGACCGGTGAGCTGACCGTCAAGAACGAATTGATCGCCGCGGCGGACCTGAAAGGTCGATTCCTGGGCGGGCCGATGGCGTTGAAGATCGAGCAGAGCAGTGCCAAGACTGCACAGCTGGAGGCGCAAGGTCATGCAGAGGCGTCCGAGCTGCATGCACTGTTCTCCCTGCCGGCGACGGTCAAGCTCAGTGGCGCCAGCGACTACCGCGTGAGCATGCCGATCGCGAGCGGCGACACTGAAGCCGCAAAACGGCTCCACATCAAAATCGATTCCAATCTGCGCGGGCTCGGAGTCACTTTGCCGGAGCCGCTGGGCAAGGGCATTGCGGACGAGCGGCCGCTGCAGGTCGCATTGGAGATCGATGACGATCAGCTGCTGTCGCGCACCGCTTATGGCGATGTGAGGGCGTTGATCCGGCTGCGTGAGTCGAAGAATGGTTGGGCTCTGGATCGCGGCGGTGTGCGTGCCGATGCGGTGGCGCCGGCATTACCAAGCCATCGCGGACTGCGGATCGAAGGCAACGTGCAACGGTTCGTGCTGGATGATTGGCTGGCGCTGCGAGGCACGGACGCGACGCCCGGAGGCGCTGCCAGCGACGACGAAGGTCCGAAGCTGTCGGACTATCTCCAGGCCGCGAACGTGCGAGTCGCCGACTTTCAAATATTCGGTTATCGCTTCGCCGATCTGCGCGGCGTGTTGCAGGCGACTCAGAGCGGTTGGCGCGTCGATGTGAGCGGCGACAATGCCGCGGGCCAGGTGTTGATTCCCGAATCGTTCACTGGAACACAGCCGCTGCGCGCGACCATGGAGCGGCTGGTCATCAACAAGGTGCCCGCAGCGGAAGGAACTCCAGCAGCAGACGATGACGATGACGACGTGGATCCACGCAATCTGCCGAACATGCAGATTTACGTGAGCAACTTTCTTGTCGGCAGCAGAAACGTCGGCGCGGTCGATTTGAAAGCGACTCGAGTCTCGCAAGGTATTCGCTTCGACAACGCCACCATCCTCGCCGAATCAGTGCGCGCGGACGCACGGGGGCAGTGGTTGAGGACTGTGGATGGTCCGCGATCCACTCTGGATGCGACCATTGCAAGCAAGGATGTCGCGGCCACGCTGAAAGCGCTCGGCTACACGCCATTCATCGAAGCAAAGCGCGGCGAGATCACAGCGGACGTGGCGTGGAATGGCGGCTTCGACAGCAACATTCTCGAACATGCTTCGGGTGCGATCAGCGTCGAGGCGGAGAGCGGTCAGATTGCGAATGTGCAACCCGGCGCAGGTCGCGTGCTCGGCTTGTTCAGCGTGGGCGCGTTGCCGCGTCGACTGGCACTCGACTTCAGCGACCTCACCGAGAAAGGGCTGGCGTTCGATACCATCCACGGCGATTTCGAATTACGCGATGGCAATGCCTATACGAACAATCTGCTGCTCAGAGGCCCGGCTGCGGAGATAGGCATCGCGGGCCGTACTGGCCTGGGCTCGCGCGACTATGACCAGACCGCGGTCGTGACCGGCAATCTCGGCGCTTCCTTGCCGGTGGCTGGGGCGTTGGCTGGCGGTCCGGTCGTGGGTGCGGCGGTGTTGCTGTTCTCACAGGTATTCAAGGAGCCCCTCAAGGGCATCACCCGCGGCTACTATCGCATCACCGGACCCTGGGATTCCCCAGTGGTCGAACGAGTCGATGCGGCGGATGCCAAGGCGGAAGTGACGGGTGACTGATTCAACTGCTTCCATGATCAAAAGTGGCCAAGGCCCTTTTGACGCGTCGGGCAAAAGGCGCGACTTTTCCCCGACGCGTGTAGCTGTACTGCAAATGACCTCGACCCCCGAGGTCGAAGCCAATCTGGCGATGGCGCGCAGCTTGTTGGAGCGTGCGCACGCCGCAGGCGCGACGCTGGCGGCGCTGCCTGAGAACTTTGCCATCATGGGCCGCAAGGAGACCGATAAGGTCGAGGTGGCCGAAATCCCCGGCGAGGGGCCCATTCAGGCGTTTCTAGGCCGCTGCGCGCGCGAGCTGGGTCTGTGGATCGTCGGCGGCACGATTCCCCTACGCGTCGAGAATGAGCCGCAGCGCGTCGCCGCCGCATCGCTGGTGTTCGACGAACAGGGCCGCTGCGTCGGGCGCTACGACAAGATTCATTTGTTCGATGTAGCCATTCCCAATCGAGATCGGCCAAATCGCGACGCGCCCCAGCGCGATGAGCGCTATCGGGAATCCGCCACGGTGGCGCCGGGCAGTCAGCCCGCCGTCGTGCCGACTCCCCTGGGTAGAATTGGCATGGCGGTGTGCTACGACGTGCGCTTTCCGGAGCTGTTTCGGGTGTTGCAGGAGCAGGGGGCGGAAATCCTCAGCCTGCCTTCAGCGTTTACCGCACCTACCGGTAAGGCGCATTGGGAATTGTTGATGCGCGCGCGGGCGGTCGAGAATCTGTGCTACGTCCTGGCCCCAGCGCAAAGTGGCATCCATCCCAATGGGCGGGAGACCTGGGGAGACTCGCTCATCGTGGACCCCTGGGGCCAGGTCGTTGCCCGCGTCGCCGAGGCCGGTCCCGGCCTTGCAGTGGCGGAAATCGACCGCACTGTGCAACAAGAACTCCGCGAACGATTCCCGGCCCTGTCGCATCGGCGTTTTACAATCGCGCCGCCGCCCCTGACCGATCGATAATCCCCCGCGGACCGATCACGAGGAATACCCACACGCATGAGCACCACGACCCGCGCCGTTCACGACCGTCTGCATCTGGAATTGCCCAAGGCATTCAGCGCTTCACAGCCGCTGGATGTGGCGCGCCAGGCCATTCTCGCGCCCTCGGGGCTGGATGAAGATCGTATCGCCGGCGTGCTCGGTAGCGTGATGGGCTACAGCGTGGATTACGCCGATTTGTATTTTCAGCTGAGCCGCGAGGAGTCGTGGTCGCTCGAAGACGGCATCGTCAAGGACGGCTCACACAGCATCGAGCAGGGCGTTGGCGTGCGCGCGCTCGCCGGTGAGAAAACCGGTTTTGCCTATTCGGATGAGATCGTGTTGCCGGCGCTGACCGAAGCGTCGCTCGCGGCGCGGGCCATCGCACGCAGCGGAGCAAACAAATCCATGCAGGCGTGGCGCTCGACCGCCGGCCATCAGCTGTATCTGCCGTTCGATCCGCTCGAAGGCTTGAGCGACACCGACAAAGTGGAATTGCTCGAACGCGTCGATCGCGAAGCGCGTCGTATCGATCCGCGTGTGACGCAGGTGATGGCGAGCTTGTCCGGCGCGCATGAAGTCGTGCTCGTGATGGCGAGCGATGGCACCGTTGCCGCCGACGTGCGTCCCCTGGTGCGAATGAATGTTTCTGTGATCGTCGAGAAGGACGGTCGGCGCGAGCAGGGTTACGCGGGTACGGGCGGTCGTTATGGCTTCGCCAAGTTCCTGGAAAAAGATCGTTGGAAAGAGCTGGTGCACGAAGCAGTGCGCGGTGCGTTGGTGAATCTCGATGCCGTGCCGGCGCCGGCGGGTACGATGACCGTGGTGCTCGGTCCGGGTTGGCCGGGCGTGCTGTTGCATGAAGCCGTGGGCCACGGTCTGGAAGGCGACTTCAATCGCAAGGGCACTTCGGCATTCTCCGGCCGCATCGGCGAGCAGGTCGCTTCCGAGCTGTGCACCATCGTGGACGACGGCACGCTTGGCTCGCGTCGCGGCTCGTTGAACATCGATGACGAAGGTGTGCCGACTCAGTGCACGACGCTGATCGAGAACGGCATCCTGCGTGGATATATGCAGGACAAGCTGAATGCCCGACTGATGGGGGTTGCGCCGACAGGTAACGGTCGCCGCGAATCGTTCGCGCACATGACCATGCCGCGCATGACGAATACATACATGCTGGCCGGCAAGCACGATCCGCAGGAAATCATCGGCTCGGTGCAGAAGGGTCTGTATTGCCGCAACTTCGGCGGCGGCCAGGTGGATATCACCTCCGGCAAGTTCGTGTTCTCGGCCAGCGAGGCGTATCTGATCGAAAACGGCAAACTGGGCGCGCCGGTGCGTGGCGCCACGCTGATTGGCAACGGCCCAGAGGTGATGCGCCGGGTGTCGATGGTCGGCAACGATCTGAAGCTGGACGAGGGCGTCGGTACCTGCGGCAAGGAAGGGCAGGACATTCCAGTGGGAGTCGGCCAGCCGACCCTGCGCGTCGACGGGCTGACCGTCGGCGGTACCGCCGCTTAGTACCTTCGCTCTGTCAGTTACCCCGGACGGCGGCCGCGCTGATACGATTGCGCGGTCGCCGGTCTCAGTCCGTTTCCTATGTGGATTTCTCGTCCCCTCTACGAGCTGCTGCCCTACCTGTACATGCTGGTGGGCGCCGGCCTATTGGGGGCGGCCTGGCTGATCGAGGCCAAGACCTGGCCCAGTGTGTTTCTTGCGGTGGGCGCGCTCAGCCTGATGGGCGGGCTGGTGCTGTGGCTGCGCCGGAAGGACTACCGGACCAAACAGGCCGAATACGACAGCCGCTCGCTCGACGATAAAATCTAACGACCTCAGCGGCCGCCGCCGAACTCGTTCGCGCGCTGCTCTTCCTCTTCTTCCTCGCGTTCCGCCCGTTCCTCCAAGGAGGAACCGTCGTCCTGTGCAAGCGTGGCCGCGTGGCCGCGGTCCGGGCCGTCATGCATGGGCTGCGCATCGTCGTCCATTTCGTGGAACGCCGTGCGGCTGCGATTGGTGCGCTCGTCGAAATACATGATCTCGTGCTGACCGATCTGCACCACGTCGCCATCGTTCAGCATGCGGCGGCGGACGCGCTTGGAGCGCACGTAAATTCCATTGGTGCTGTTCAGGTCTTCGAGCACCGATGTATGAATCGAAGTGATGATCTGCGCGTGGTGTCGGCTGATGAATTTGCTGTCGATCTGCAGATCGTTGTCGGGCGTGCGACCGATGATGAAGCGGCCGGGCGTCAGCTCGCGCTCGGCGATAGTCTGACCGTTGAAGCCGACCAGGATACGACCGAGCACGATGCGACGCGCGCCGGTTGGTTCTTCTCCGCCGTTCATGCCGCCGTGCATGCCGCCATTCATGCTGCCCGGGATGCCATGCAGCGCCTGTAACTTCACGGAACGCTCGGCGTATTCGACCCACTGCAGCTCTTCGACCGCCGCCTTCACATCGTCGACCGTCACGGAGGCGCGATCCTGCGCGAACGCGGCCATCATCGCCGTATCGGCGAGTGTGTTCACCAGACGCGGCACGCCGCCCGTATAGCGATAGATCAGCGGGAATGTTTCCGGATCGAAAATCTGCCGGCCCTGCGAGCCAGCCACTTCCAGACGATGCTGGATGTATGCGGCCATATCGGTCTTGGACAGCGCGGTCAGATGGAAGCGCAGACGAATGCGCTGTGCCAGCTGTACCAGTCCCGGCGCGTTGAGCTTGTCGTTCAGCTCCGGCTGACCGGCCAGGATGATGCGCAGGACCTTTTCCTTGGTGGTCTCCACGCCCGACAGCATGCGGATCTCTTCCAGGACCTTGTTTGACAGATTCTGGGCTTCATCGACGATCAGCAGCACGCGCCGGCCGTTGGCATATTGCTCGACCAGGAATTCGTTCAAGGTCGCCAGCAGCTCGGCCTTCTTCATCTTGAACGGCGAAAAACCGAACTGCACCAGCACGCTCTGCAGGAATTCGATGGCGGTGACCTGGGTCTGATTGATCTGCGCCACCACCACGTCCTTCTCCAGCTCCTTGAGGAAGGTTTCGATCAGGGTGGTCTTGCCCGAGCCGATCTCACCGGTGATCACCACGAAGCCGTCGGTGAACCAGATGGTGGACTCCATGTACGCCTTGGCGCGGGCATGGTGCTTGGACAGATACAGGAACTGCGGGTCCGGAGTCAGCCGAAACGGCAGTTCGTGCAGCTTGAACAGTTCGAGATACATTGCGGCGTTGGATCAGTTCCGTAGGCCTGTCGGGGGAGGGCTTGGCGGGCGGGACCGCCCCGAAAGCCCGCCGTCGAGGCGATGCAAGTTTACGCAAGAACCGTAGCCGGACACAAAAATCCCGATGTCAATTCACCAGAATCTGGCGATTGACGAAATCGCTCGAGTTACATCTTCAGCCGGAGCAACTGCTGCAATGCCCGATCCCTGGCGGCCGGCGATGGGGCGTTGATGGTGCAATGTCCTAGCTTGCGGTTAGGGCGCGGTTCTTTACCGTAGCTGTGGAAGTGTACGCCCGACACCTTCAGAATGTTCCCCAGCTCGGGAATGCTACCGATGAAATTCATCATGGCCGAGTGACCGTTCGGACGAGTGCTTCCCAGCGGCAAGCCGAGGATGGCACGCACGTGATTCTCGAACTGACTGGTCTGTGCACCCTCGATGGTCCAGTGCCCCGAGTTGTGCACGCGAGGCGCCATCTCGTTGGCAATCAACTTGCCGCCGCGCACGAAGAACTCGATGGTGAGCACCCCGGCGTAGTCCAGATGTTTCAGCAGCCGGCGCATGTATGTTTCCGCCTGCTTCTGCAACGAGGCGTTGCGATACGGCGCAATTGAATGGCGCAAAATGCCTTGCGAATGTGTGTTCGCCGACAGCGGATAAAACACTGTCTCGCCGCGCGTGCTGCGCACACCGATGATGGAAACTTCGCGCGAGAAGTCGACGAAGCCTTCGTAGATCAGCGGCACGGTGCCGAGTGTCTGCCATGCCGTTTCGATGTCTGCGGGTTTGCGCAGATAGAACTGGCCGCGGCCGTCATAACCGAGACGGCGCGTCTTGAGCACAGCGGGCAAGCCGATGTTTTCAACGGCGACGCGCAGATCTTCGAGCGAGTCGACTGCCATGAATTGCGGCGTCGGAATCTTCAACTGCCGGAACAATGTTTTCTCGTGCAACCGGTCCTGCGAGGCGCCGAGCGCCTGCACCGGCGGCAGGAAAGGTTTTCGGCCTGCGATCGGCTCGACCGCTGCGACCGGCACGTTCTCGACGTCGAAGGTCACGACATCGACTTCATCGGCCAGCTCGGCCAGCTTGTCCGGATCGTCGAAGGCGCCGGGAATGATGCGGCCGACCTGGCCGCCGGGCGCGTCGCTGCTCTGATCCAGGAACACGAAACGCAGGCCGAGCGGATAACCCGCCAGGGCCAGCATGCGTCCCAGCTGGCCCGCACCGATGATGCCGATCTTCATGGCCGGGAGGCGGCAGTGAGGGACGGGTCGGGGTTGGCCAGCACGGTCGCGGTCTGGTCGGCCCGGAACTTGTCGAGCGCGGTGCGCACCGGCTCGTATTTGTTGGCGAGGATCGAAGCGGCAAACAACGCAGCGTTGGTCGCGCCAGCCTGACCGATCGCGAGCGTGCCGACCGGAATGCCGGCCGGCATCTGCACGATGGACAGCAATGAATCGATGCCGCTGAGCATCCGCGACTGCACCGGCACGCCCAGCACGGGCAGGCTGGTTTTGGCAGCGGTCATGCCCGGCAGGTGGGCAGCGCCACCGGCGCCGGCAATGATGACCTCCAGACCGCGCTCGCGCGCCGTCTCGGCGTACTCGAACAGCAAGTCCGGTGTGCGATGGGCCGAGACCACGCGTGTCTCGAATGCGATGCCAAGGCGCTGCAGGGTGTCCGCAGCAGGCTGCAAAGTCTCCCAATCGGACTTCGAGCCCATGATGATGCCGACCAACGGTTTCATACGCGTGATTGTAGCAAGCAGGGGTGGATGGATGACGCTTATTCGGGCTCGCGTGACAGCGCGTCACGCAGCACGCGAAACAGCTCGCGGCCGGCGGGTGTGACCTTTTGCGCCGCCTGCAGCTGTTCCTTGCGAGCCCGCTCGGTCAGCTTGCCGATGGCGTTGCTGTCGATGTGCGGGAACTCGGTTTTGAAGCTGGCCAGCGCTTCGCTGCCTTCACGCAGCAGCCGGTCGCGCCATTGCTCGATGCGGTGGAACCGAATGGCTTCGACGCGCTCCCGGTCGCGCCTGGCGTTCAGGGCCTCGCGGATCGGCTCGGCGTCGATTTTGCGCATCAGCTTGCCAATGTACTGTTTCTGCCGGTACAGGCCGCCATGGGCGGTGATGCGACGGGCCAGCACCACGGCATCGCGCAGTTGTTCGGGCAGGGGCAGGGCGTCCAGCTCGCTGTCCGACAGCGCGATCAGCGCTTCGCCTAGCGCCTGCAGGTCGTCGCTCTGCCGCTTGCGCGCGCTTTTACTGGGGCGCTCGTCGTAGGAGCCGTTCTCGTCGGCGTCGTCGGTCATGTCAGGACAGGCCGTTTCTGGGGGCGCAAGGATGCGTGCCCGACGGCCCCCATGCAAGTCGTCGGTCTCAGCTGGCCGCGGTGGAACCATGCCGACTGATACAATCCGGCCATGGCTCAAGTTCCCAGCACCTCATCCACCCAGCTCAGCCACTCGCAACAGGACCTGCAGGACCTGGTTGCCTTAGCGATCGAGGAGGGGCGTCGGCTCGGCGCGACTGAATCCGAGGTCGGTGTCAGCGTCGACACCGGGCTGTCGGTCACCGCGCGTCTCGGCGAAGTCGAGACGCTCGAGTATCAGCGCGATCGCGGCATGGGCATCACCGTCTATCGGGGCAAGCGCAAAGGCACGGCGAGCACCGGCGATCTGCGCCCTCAAGCGATTCGTGAGACCGTTGCTAAAGCATTCAGCATCGCCGGCTTCACGGCGGAAGATGAGTGCGCCGGCTTGCCTGATCCCGAGGATCTGGCGCGTGAGTTTCCCGATCTGCAGCTGTCGCATCCGTGGGGCATCGAGCCCGACGCTGCACGCGATCTGGCGGTGGCTTGCGAAGCGGCGGCACTCAAAGCCGACAAGCGCATCGGCAATTCCGAAGGCGCGACGCTGTCGAGTCATCAAGGCCTGCGCGTGTTCGGCAATTCACTCGGATTCCTCGGCGGCTTTCCGAGCAGCATTCACAGCCTGAGCTGCGTGGTCGTCGCGCAGGAAAACGGCGAGATGCAACGGGATTACTGGTATAGCTCGGTGCGCGACTGGCGCGAGCTCGAAGATGGCGAGTCCATCGGCAAGACGGCTGCAGCGCGCGCGTTGCGTCGTTTGAATGCGAAGAAGCTGTCGACGCTGACTGCGCCCGTGCTGTTCGTCCCCGAGCTGGCTCGCGGTCTCATGGGGCATTTCCTCGGTGCGATTCGCGGCGGCAGCCAATATCGACGCGCGTCGTTCCTGCTCGACGCCGCCGGTCAACAGATCTCTTTCCGTCGTGGCTGCAGATTTCGGAGCGGCCGCATATTCCCAAAGCGCTCGCCAGCTCGCCCTTCGATAGCGAAGGTGTGGTCACGCGCGATCGCGAATTGATCAAGGACGGCGTGCTCACCGGCTACGTGCTGAGCACCTATTCGGCCCGCAAGCTCGGGCTGCGCACCACCGGCAATGCCGGCGGTGTTCACAATCTCATCGTCTCCTCGGGGTCCGATGACTTTCAGGCGCTGCTGAAGAGGATGAACCGCGGCCTGATGGTCACCGAGCTGATGGGCCAGGGCATCAACGGCGTGACCGGCGACTACTCGCGCGGCGCCGCCGGCTTCTGGATCGAGAACGGCGAGATTCAATATCCGGTGAACGAGATCACCATCGCCGGCAACCTCAAGGACATGTATCGCGAGATCGTTGCCGTCGGCAGCGACGTCGATGCGCGCGGCGGCATTCGAACCGGCTCGGTGCTGCTCGAGAAGATGACGATCGCGGGCGAGTAGTTACGCCTGATGAGTGGGCAGGTGGCGGACGTTGTTGGTCTGTTCGACCAGCTCCGCCACCGTCTTTCCTTTCAAGCTGTTCTGTAGCGCCTGCTCGGCAATCCGCGCCGCTTCCACTGCCGGCGCGATATCTCTGATTTTGGCGAGGCGCGGCCCCGCGGTGTCGTGACGGACGGCGTCCAGCACGTCGTTCAATTCGATCGCATGCGGATCGCGCGCCGGTACCCAGCTGTCATCTTCAGCAACCAGCAACAGCTTGCGCTCTTCGAGCGCGTCCATGATCGGCGTGAGCGCAGCGCCCGGCAGATCCAGATGGTCGGCGAGACGATTCACTGTCCAGCGATGCTGTGCCGTCCGGTAGTCGTTGACGATGAGATACATGATGGACAGCGCGACGCGCTCGCGCAGGCTCGAGTTCAGCGCGATCACGCCGCGCCCTGGCCGCAGGTACTGCGGGTTCTGCACATAGAACCCCAGCTGCGCGCCGAGCAGCAGGATGAGCCAGGAGATATACACCCAGATCAGCGCCGCGACGACGATGGCGAAGCCGGCATAGATGATCGTGGTGGTGGTCGTGCTCGAGACGAATCTAGCCATCACCATGCCACCGAAAGCCCATGCCGCACCGGCAGCGACACCGCCGATCAATGCGGCGCTCATGCGCACTTTGGTGTTGGGCACGAAGGCGTACATGAATGTGAATACGCCCGAGACCAGCAGATATGGCGTGAGACGACCCAAGAGGAGCACCACCGTGTCGAAGGGCCGGTAATGCGACAGCGTTTGTACGAAGCTGCTGCTGCCGAGCGTCGCCATCAAGCCAAACGCGCTGACGATGACCACCGGCCCGACCACCATGACGCTGAGATACTCGCTGAAGCGGCGCCCGATGCTGCGAGGCTGCTCGACACGCCATACGAAATTGAAGCTTTCTTCGACCTTCTGCACGGTCGAGATCAAGTAGTAGAGGAGGAACATCAAGCCGAGGGAGCCGAGCACGCCGCCACGCACGTTATCGACGAAGCCCATCACCTGCTGGGTGATTTCGTAGGCGCGGTCGCCGAGCGGCTCCAGGAAGCTGTACAGTACCGGCTCGAGCTCGCGGTGATAGCCCAGGCCTTTGAGCACCGAGAAGGACAGGGCGATGATGGGCACGATCGACAGCAGCGTCGTGTACACCAGGCTCATGGCGCGGAGCGTGAGCTCACCGAGGGTGATGTCGCGTATCAGTGCGTAGGGATAGCGCAGAATCCGCGTAAGTTTCCACAGCGGCCGGCCGATGATGGATTCCGGCGGCTCGAACAGCCAATGTTCCAGACGGGCTAGCAGCAGCGCGATCATGCAAGAGCAGCCTGACACGCGCGCGGCAGACGAGCAAGTTTATGAATGACACACCCGGCTCCCGTCGAAACGGCCTCGGCCTGTTTCGACCAGAAGACAACTTTCCATCCCGCATCGTCTGCCTCACCGAGGAGACTACCGAGACGCTGTACCTGCTCGAAGAGGACTGGCGCATCGTAGGTATTTCGGGTTTTACCGTGCGCCCCGCCCGGGCCCGCAAGGAAAAGCCCAAGGTGTCGGCGTTCACCAGTGCCAAGGTCGATCGCATCCGGGAGCTCGAGCCCGATCTGGTGCTGGGCTTCTCCGACCTGCAGGCCGATATCGCCGCCGACCTGGTGCGCCACGGCTTGAACGTGCACATTTTCAATCACCGCGACATTGCCGGCATCTTCGGCATGATCAGCATCCTCGGCGGGATGATTGGCTGCGAAGCGAAAGCGGCGCAGCTGTGCGCCAGACTCGCGGCCAATCTCGACAGCATTCGCGCGTCGGCGGCGCAGTTCACGACCCGGCCGCGCGTTTATTTCGAAGAATGGGATGAGCCGATGATTTCGGGCATCCGCTGGGTGTCGGAGCTGATCGGTGTCGCCGGCGGTGACGATTGTTTCGAAGACAACTCGCGTCAGTCGCTGGCGAAGAATCGCATCATTGCCGACCCGCAGGAGGTCGTGCGACGCGCGCCCGACATCATTCTCGGCTCGTGGTGCGGCAAGAAGTTTCAACCCAGGAACGTCGCTGCGCGCGCCGGTTGGGGCGCAGTGCCCGCTGTCGCCAACCAGCAGCTGCACGAGATCAAGTCATCGATTATTTTGCAGCCGGGGCCGGCGGCGCTGACCGACGGCATCACCGCAATTCACAAGGTCCTCAAGGCGTGGCAGGCGGGGACAGCGGCGTGTTGATCGTGAAATAAAACGTCGCGCCTTCGTCGACCTGCGCCTCGGCCCAGATGCGGCCGTTGTGACGTGCGATGACGCGTTGGGCGGTGACGAGCCCGATGCCGCTGCCCTGGAATTCCGTGTCCGGATGCAGCCGCTGAAATGGCACGAACAGTTTGTTCGCATAAGCCATGTCGAAGCCGACGCCGTTGTCACGCACGAAGTAGATATGACCGCCGGTGACGCCGGTCTGCACACCGACGCTCACCATCGGTCGCGCGGCTTTGATCGTAAATTTCCACGCATTCGCCAGCAGGCAATCCATCGCGATGCGCAGCAGGCGCGCGTCGCCTTCGACGTGCATGTTGGGTGCGATGTCGACTTGCACGTCGTGACCCGGAAATTTATCGCGCAGCGCCGCGGCGGCGTCCATGCAAACTTGCGTGAGATTCACGGGCCGAATGTTCAGTTCGGCGGTGCTGATGCGGGACAGACCGAGCAGCGCTTCGATGAGACTCGACATGCGCTGACTCGCATCGTGAATGCGCCGCAGATAGTGCAGCGACTTTTCATCGAGCTGATCCGTGGCGGTTTCCTGCAGGATCTGGCTGAAACCGGAGAGGCTGCGCAAGGGGGCGCGCAGATCGTGAGAGACGGCGTAAGCAAACGACTCCAGCTCGCGATTCGCCGCTTGCAGCTGGCGCGTGCGTTCGGCCACACGCTTTTCCAGGTCGGCATTCATCTGCTGCACTTCGCGCTGCGATTCCAGCAGCGCGGAGACGGCGGCTTCGTCGCGTCGTTTGTGGCGGCGGAGCAGGATGTACAGCAGCACGGCCGAGCCGAAAATGGCCAGCCAGCCTTTGGCCGTGTGCAGGATCTGCATCGTGCGCGGATCCAGATCCAGCCAGGCCAGCCAGCGATCGGTGACGAAAATCCAGATGGCGCCGGCCGCCAGATAGATCAATGCGATCGTTCTTGGCATGAGCGCTCGACTTGCCAGTGCGCCGTTAAGTGGTCAGACGGCGCAGCGCTTCGGCGTATTTCTCGCCGGTCTTCTGGACCACCTCGGGCGGCAGCTTCGGGCCGGGCGGACGCTTGTCCCACACCAGCGTTTCCAGATAGTCGCGCACGAATTGTTTGTCGAAGCTCGGCGGGCTGGTGCCGGGCCGATAAGTGTCGGTCGGCCAGAAACGCGACGAGTCGGGCGTCAGCGCCTCATCGATCAGCGTCAGGTGACCGGCATCGTCGATGCCGAACTCGAACTTGGTGTCGGCAATGATGATGCCGCGCGTGAGCGCGTATTCGGCGGCGAAGCGATACAGCGCGAGCGCCGTGGCGCGCACTTGTTCGGCCAGGCCGCGGCCGATGATCGCGACCATACGGTCATAATCGATGTTCTCATCGTGTTCGCCGAGGTCGGCTTTGGTGGCCGGCGTGAACAGCGGCTCGCTCAAGCGATCCGCCTGGCGCAGACCCTCGGGCAGCTCGATGCCGCAGACCTTGCCGGTCTGCTGGTAATCCTTCCAACCCGAGCCGATCAGATAGCCGCGCACCACCGCTTCGATGGGCAGCGCCTTGAGGCGCTTCACGATCATGCTGCGATCGGCAATCGTCGCACGCTCGGCGGGGTCAGTGACCACACTCTCCAGCGGCGTGTCCAGGATGTGATTGGGCACGATGTGCTTGGTGCGGTCGAACCAGAAGCGCGAAATCTTGGTCAGAACCGCGCCCTTGCCGGGAATCGGATCGGGCAGCACCACGTCGAACGCGCTCAGGCGGTCGGTGGTGACGATCAGCATCTGGCGGTCGTCGATGGCGTAGATATCGCGGACTTTGCCCTGGTGGATGCGCTTGAGGCCGCTCAAACGCGACTCGAGCATGGGCGGGGAGGGCTGAGTCACTGGTTTACTCGATGAAAATGAGAGGAAAAACACTGTTGAGCGTCGGGCGAATGGTGGCGCAGCACGAGGCTGCTACCATACGGCACAGCAACCAACCAATGGTGGATTGTGTCCACCAACGGTTAGTTCTCCAAAAAGTGGATTCTCGCAGCGGGTGACGAGGGCTTCAAGCATCGATGTTCTGGCAAGGTAAAGCACTGGGTGCGCTGATCGGCGTGGCGACTGCGGGTCCGTTCGGCGCATTGGTCGGCACCTTCATCGGTCACCTGTTCGATGCGCATGCCGAAAGCGGGGTTGGCGCTCGCCTCGGCGGCAATGCCGAGGACGATGCGGCTGCGTCCCAACTGTCCGGCGTAGGCGTGCAGGAAGCCTTCTTTCGCGCCACGTTCCAAGTCATGGGGCACATGGCGAAGGCGGACGGGCGCGTTTCCGAAAATGAGATCCGCGCCGCGCGCGCCATCATGGCCGAGTTTCGCCTTGGCGAGCGTGAAGTGCAGTTCGCCATCAACTTGTTCACGCAGGGCAAGGAGAAGGACTTTCCGCTGGAAGCCACGCTGCGCACCCTGCGCCGGATGCTGGGCAGCCGGCCCGACGTGCTGCGCATGTTCATCCAGATTCAGCTGCAGACCGCTTTGTGGAGCGGCAGCTTTTCTCCGGCAGCGCGACAAGTGATGGCGCGCGTTGCAGCGTCGCTCGGCGTGTCGGCTTACGAGGTCGTGCAGATGGAGGCGCTACTGCGCATGCAGCAGTCGTCCCGTCAGCCGCCCGAAGCGCGTCCCCAGGTCGATAAGGTTGCGCAGGCGTATGAGGTGCTCGGCATCACCCGCGATGCATCCGATGCCGAAGTCACGAAGGCATATCGCCGCTTGATGAATCAAAATCATCCCGACAAGCTGGTCGCACGCGGCCTGCCGGAGTCGATGATGAAAGTTGCCGAGGAAAAAACCCGGCAAGTGCGCGCTGCTTACGAAGTGCTGCGCGAAGCGCGCGCGATGCGATAGATCACGAGGTTTCTCCCATGTCACATCAACCCTGGATTGCTCCGTCCATTCTTTCGGCCGACTTCGCGCGTCTCGGCGAAGAAGTGAAAGCGGTGCTCGAGGCCGGCGCCGACACCGTCCACTTCGACGTGATGGATAATCACTATGTGCCCAATCTCACCATCGGGCCGCTGGTGTGCGAGGCGTTACGCAAGTACGGCGTGACCGCGCCCATCGATGTGCATCTGATGGTCAAGCCGGTGGATCGCATCATCCCCGACTTTGCAGCGGCTGGCGCCACTTGGATCAGCTTTCATCCCGAAGCGAGCGAGCATGTCGATCGCACCATCGGTTTGATTCGCGAGCATGGCTGCCATCCCGGCATCGTGCTCAATCCTGCGACGCCGTTGAACGTGCTCGACTACGTGCTCGATAAGGTCGACATGATTCTGCTCATGTCGGTGAACCCGGGCTTCGGCGGGCAGAAGTTCATTCCTTCCGCGCTCACCAAACTGAAGAAAACGCGCGAGATGATTGCCGCGAGCGGTCGCGATATCCGCCTGCAGATCGATGGGGGAGTGAAGGTCGACAACATCGGCGAGATCGCCGCGGCCGGCGCCGACACGTTCGTCGCGGGCTCGGCCATCTTCGGCTCGAAGGATTACCGGAAGACCATCGCCGAGATGCGCGCCGAGATTGCCAAGGCGACGAAGTGATCGCCTGAAAGCACAGAGGCCGCTTGCGCGGCCTCTGTTGGAATCTTATTCCTCGTCCTCATCGTCGAAGTCATCGTCATCATCGTCGTCGTCATCCGTGCGACGATTGGCTGGTGACGTGGCGGCCGTTGCAGCGCCAGCGCGACCCGCGGCGGCGGCCAGCGGCGGCTTGGTCTTCATCTTCGGCCGGGCGCCGAACACGACGATGGTCTTGCCAGTCGCGCGCAGCAGGCCCTGATCCTCCAGCACCTTCAACACGCGGCCCGCCATTTCACGCGAGCAGCCGACCAGGCGCGACAGCTCCTGACGGCTCACTTTGATCTGCATGCCTTCCGGATGAGTCATCGCATCGGGCTCGCTGCACAGATCCATGATGGCGTGCGCGACGCGGCCGGTGACGTCGACGAAGGCGAGATCGCCGAGCTTGCGGTTGGTGCGATCCAGGCGGGTGGCGAGCTGCGTGGCGAGCTCGAACACCAGGCCCGGGCTTTCGGCCGCGAGCTGACGGAAGCGGGGATAAGTCATTTCGGCCAGCTCGCACTGCTGACGCGTGCGGACCCAGGCGCTGCGCGTGGGCTGTTCGTAGAACAGGCCCATCTCACCGAAGAACTGCCCCTTGTTGAGGTAGGCGAGCACCATCTCGTTGCCTTCCTCGTCCTCGATCATGACTTCGACCGAGCCGCTGACGATGTAGTACAGCACGTCCGGCAGGTCGCCGGCATGGATGACAACGGTCTTGGAAGGCACCGTGCGAATCCGGCAGTAGCTCAGGAACCGGTTGATCGCCGGAATATCGCTCAATGGCCTTGCACCCTCTTCCATACCCGCCCCTATTCGCCTTGTGCTTGTAACTAAATGACTTTAGTGGGATGACTTGACGACAATATGTCTTGCCGCGCCTTTTAATACAGTATGACCCAACACCGCAAGCTTTTGCTTGCACGGCAAATCTTTACGTCGACTATTTGACGGCAAGACCCAACGTCATTCAGGCCAATGTGTCGACTTGGTCACATTCTCAGAGCCAGTACGCGGTGCGTGTCATCACTTTGGCGCTCAGCTTCATCAAAGCCCGCACCGGCTGCGGCAGCTCGGCCCCGCCCGCCAGTTCAGCATTGCGCCCATGACGTTCTTCGTCGGCGCTCATTTGCTGGATGATGGCGCGCGTGCGCGCGTCTTCGGCCGGCAAGCGCTGCAAATGCCCCTCGAGATGCTCGACCACCTGGCGCTCGGTCTCGGCCACGAATCCCAGGCTGACCTTGTCACCGGCCAGGCCGGCGAGGGCGCCGATGGTGAAAGAACCCGCATACCACAGCGGATTCAGCACGCTGGTGCGTCCGCCCAACTGGTGAATGCGCTCGGCACACCACGCCAGATGGTCGGTCTCCTCGCGGGCCGCTTCCATCAGTGAGGTCTTGGTTGCCTCGGCCCGCGATACGAATGCCTGGCCCTGGTACAGCGCCTGCGCGGCCACTTCGCCGGAGTGATTGATCCGCATGAGCGCGGCGACCTGACGGCGAGCCGCCGGGTTGTCGGCAATTTCGGGTGTCTCGGGCTGGTTGTCGGCCGGGTTGGGCCGGGCGGCCACATGGCTGGCGAACAGGGTCCGCAGCGTCTGATCGGCCGGGGCCAGCAGGCGATCGAGGAGGGTATAGCGGCGGCCGGAGCTAGAGGATTCCATGGGATTCATTATATATGTCCCCCGCCGGTGGCCGGTTCCGGGGTGTCCCTGTGCGGGTCAGGGGAAACCTTCTCAAATCCAACGCTTACTGCGTTTGCATTGGCCTCGGTCGTCCATTAGACTTGCCGGCCTTTTCGCCCCCTGGCTGGCAGGGGCGCATAAGTTTTCCCGGAGATTTCAATGAGTACCGTCTTCGCCAATGCGCAAACGGTCCGTCGTGACTGGTATGTGGTCGACGCGACCGGCAAGACCCTGGGCCGCCTGGCTTCCCAGGTCGCCACGCGTCTGCGCGGCAAGCACAAGGCGGCTTACACGCCCAACTGCGACACCGGCGATCACATCGTCATCGTCAATGCGGGCAAGATCCGCGTGACCGGTCGCAAGCTGACGGACAAGTTCTATCATCATCACACCGGCTACATGGGTAACTTGAAGACCACCAGCTTGGAAAAGCTGCTCGACAAGCACCCCGAGCGCGCCATCGAGTTCGCGGTCAAGGGCATGCTCCCGAAGAACCCGCTCGGTCGCAAGATGTTCAAAAAGCTGCACGTGTTCGCGGGTGGCACGCACCCCCACACCGCCCAGCAGCCGAAGGCCCTCGAGATTTAATCAGGTAATCGCACCGACATGGCCACTCAGACCAATTACGGCACCGGCCGCCGCAAGACCTCCACTGCCCGCGTGTTCCTGCGCAAGGGCACCGGCAACATCCGCGTGAACAACCGTACGCTCGATGAGTTCTTCGGCCGCAAGACCGCGCGCATGATCGTGCGTCAGCCGCTGGAAGCCGTGAGCATGGACAGCACTTTCGATGTGGAAGTGACGGTCAAGGGCGGTGGCATCACCGGCCAGGCTGGCGCGATCCGTCACGGTCTGACCCGTGCGTTGATGGAGTACGACGAGACCCTGCGCAAGACGCTGCGCGACGCTGGTTACGTGACCCGCGACGCCCGCGAAGTCGAGCGTAAGAAGGTCGGCTTCCGCAAGGCGCGTCGCGGTACCCAGTTCTCGAAGCGCTGATTTTCCAATTTACTGGCGCCAGTTATTGGGGGATCGTCTAGCGGTAGGACTACGGACTCTGACTCCGTCAACCTAGGTTCGAATCCTAGTCCCCCAACCAACACATGCAGGCCCACTTCGGTGGGCCTGTTTGTTTTTGGGCATCTGTCTTTTGAGTGGTGGTTGTCGTTGGCGGCCTTCGACGTCGGTGGCCGGCAGCGCCTGGGGGAGGGATGTCCTCCCCGGCACCGCGACACACGCCGTCGCTCCGCTTCGCTCGCGCTATCGCGCGCGACTTTGCTGCACATCCCTGTGGCTGCTAATGGACCACCATCCCTGGATGGATCCATTTGCCGGGGAGGACATCCCTCCCCCAGGCGCTGCCTACAGCGCTGCTGTGGCAGCCAAGCTTGCTCGGAGAGGAGTCAGCGGCAGCTCGTAATTCAGCGGCGATTCAAAAAAATCACCTCGCCCTGCCCAGAGCAGGCCGCGCCCGTTCGGATGCGTGGAAAAAACGCACGCGGGTTAGTCGCGTGATCTCCCTCTGATGCTCTCGACCGCCACGAACATGTCGGCATCGCCAGGGGTGGGTATCTCCTCCCGGCGGCTTTGCGACACATGGACGGGGTCGCAACAGCAGGGCTCATCATGGATGTGCGGTGTAGGAGCGCTAGCGCTCCGGCCGTGCCCGGCGCCGGGAGGAGATACCCACCCCTGGCGATGCAAGCCACCGACGCCTCTTTTCCGTAAGCCACCGACGCCTCTTCTCCGTAAGCCACCGACGCCTCTTCTCCGTAAGCCACCGACGCGTCCTCTGCGATAATCGCGCCGCGCCTCAACCACCGAAGCCGAACGAAATGATCAACGCTCTCTACCCACTCATCCGTCCGCTCCTGTTTTCGCTCGAAGGGGAGCGCGCGCATGAAGTGACCTTCTCCATGCTCGAGACAGCTCACAAGCTGGGTCTGCTCGGTGCGCATGAGTCGCGACCGGAAGAGGGTGTGACGCTCATGGGGCTGCGCTTTCCAAACCGCGTCGGTCTCGCCGCAGGTCTCGATAAAAACGCGCGTCACATCGATGCACTCGGTGCACTCGGTTTTGGATTTATCGAAGCGGGGACGGTCACAGCGCAGCCACAAGCGGGTAATGCCAAGCCGCGTTTGTTTCGGCTTCCCGAAGCAGGTGCGCTCATCAATCGCATGGGCTTTCCCAACGAAGGCGCCGAGGTGATTGCGCAGCGTCTCGCGCAGCGCAGGTTCAAAGGACCCTGCGGTATCAACATCGGCAAGAACGCGACGACTCCACTCGAAGATGCCGCGCGAAATTACGTGGAATGTTTTCGCGTCGTCGCGCCTCATGCCGACTATGTGACCGTCAACGTTTCGTCGCCCAATACCGCCAACTTGCGACAGCTGCAGCAGGTCGATCAGTTGCGTCCCATCCTCGATGCGCTGCTCGAAGCTCGCGTGCAATTGGTCTCAAGCTCAGGGAAGCAGCTGCCGATATTGGTGAAGGTGTCGCCCGATCTGTCGAGTGAGGATTTCGCCGCGATCGCGCGACTGGTTCGCGAGCTGCGTATCGATGGTGTGATTGCCACCAACACCACGATCACGCGTGAGGTGGTGAAGGGCGTGCCGAACAGCGAGCAGCAAGGTGGCTTGAGCGGTGCGCCGATTCGTTCGTTGGCGCTGCAATCCATTCCCATCCTGCGTGAGCATCTGGGTAAGGATGTGCCGCTGATCGCGGTGGGAGGGATCGATTCAGGGGCGGCGGCGGTTGCTGCCTTGCAGGCAGGTGCAGATCTGATTCAGATCTACACCGGCCTCATTTACCGCGGTCCAAAGCTGGTCACAGAGATTCTTGCCGCGGTCGGCTCGTTCACAAAGTCTGCACGCCCGACGTAGAGCCCAGAATCAGCAGATCTGCGGGGCGCCGCGCGAACAGGCCAACAGTTACCACGCCGGCGAGCTGATTGATCTCGCTCTCCAGCGTCACTGGATCGACGATCGACAGGCCGTGCACGTCGAGGATCTGATTGCCGTTATCGGTGACGAAGCCTTCGCGATAGACCGGCTGTCCCCCCAGAGCAACCAACTGCCGGGCGACATACGAGCGCGCCATCGGAATCACCTCGACCGGCAAAGGGAATTTGCCGAGCACGCTCACCAGCTTGGATTCATCGGCGATGCAGATGAAGCGCCGCGATGCGGCGGCAACGATCTTCTCGCGGGTCAGCGCGCCCCCACCACCCTTGATCAGCCGACGGTGACGATCGGACTCGTCGGCGCCATCGATGTAGAGGTCCAGCTCGCCCGTGGTGTTGAGGTCGAGCACATCGATACCGTACCGGCGTAACCGCGTCGTCGAGCGCTCGGAACTGGAGACTGCGCCCCGAATGCGCACCTTTTGCGCAGCCAACGCGTCGATGAAGAGATCGACCGTGGACCCGGTGCCGACACCGAGGATGGAGTCCTCTTCGACATGGGTGAGGGCGGCGAGGGCGGCTTGCTGCTTCAACTGATCGGCGTTCATGGTGCGGCTCGGTGGCTTCGAGTGTTCGGAAAAGCCTAATTTTCCAGGATCCGGAAACGACTGTGCCCGCTTTCGCGGGCACAGTCTTCATCATCATCTACTCAGAAGAACTTACTTCTTCTTGGCAGCCTTCTTCTTGCCGCCTTTCTTCTTCGCAGACTTCTTTGCTTTCGTTGCCATGATACTAGATCTCCATGTCGAGTTAGTCCGGGCGCAGTATATACATAAATTAAAAATGGCAAGCAAGGGGTGCGTGCGATTTTGTTGTGCCCGTTCTCAATGACGAGCCTCGTCGCGCACATGTCGATGCGTCATCGCACGCATGTGCATCGCTCATTCGAGCGACTCGATGAAGCTCCATTCGCTCTTGGTGACCGGTGTGATCGACAGTCGGTTGCCGCGTTTGAGCACGATCATGTCCTTGAGCTTGCCTGCGGCATGCTTGCGCAGCTCATCGAGCGCGATGACTCTGTCGAATTTCCTGACGAGCTTCACATCGACCATGTACCAGCGCGGCTTCTCCGGATCGCTGGCGGCATCGTAGTGATCGTTCTTCTTGTCGAACTGCGTAGGGTCGGGGTACGCCTCGCGTTGTACGGTGGCAACGCCGGCAATTCCAGGGATTTCGCAGCTCGAGTGATAGAAGAACACCAGGTCGCCCTGCTTCATTTCCTTCAGATAGTTGCGCGCCTGGAAATTGCGCACGCCATCCCAGCCGGTGGTGCTGTTCTTGGCCTTGGCGAGCTGCTCGATGCCGAACACGGACGGTTCGGACTTCATCAACCAGTAGTTCATGACGACTCCCGTAGATCTACAGGGTGCAATCGTACCCGGCTCGACGCACGAAGCGTTGCAGTCCGCGTTCAGTCACGATCCCGTCCAGCGGCACATCCCAACGATCCGGTTGCAGGCCAGCGACGCGCTGGCATTCGTAGCCGACGCCGATCAGCTTCGGCCGTCGCCAGCCACGCCCTTCGCGCAAATGATGCAGACTGCGATCGTAGAACCCCGCGCCGCTGCCCAGGCGCCAGCCGCGCTCATCGAACGCGACCAGCGGCAGCAGAATCAGGTCGAGTCCCCGCACTGGAATGACTTCGGCATGGCGCGGATCGGGTTCGGCGATGCCGTACCGGTTTACGCGCATCACACTATCGGTGCGATATCGCACGAAGCGCATGCGGCTACGACGAAAGTCGGTGATGACCGGTAAGTACAGCAGGCAGCGATGACGACGTGCGACGTCGATCACATAGCGCAGGTCGGCCTCGTGACCGTACGCGAAGTACACCGCAACACGCTGCCCGGGCCGCAAGTGACACGTGCCACTCAGGGCGCGGGCGAATTGTCGATGAGCATGATCGCGTAGCGCAGGCGAGAGCGCGCGCCGGAGTTGCCGCATCTGTCGGCGCAGTTGCTGACGTTCCAGCAAGCTGGCCGATGCGGAGGAGAGAGAGGAGGCGCTACCCGCCTGTGCCGTCATGAGCCATTGCTCTCGACACGGAGCAATAGGTGGGACGCAGCCATAGTAGCTAAGGCTTTCCGTTCGAGACGGACTTGCACACGGCTACCACGAAACCGAATCCCTGGGGTATTAACGTTAGGGTCGAGAGGTAACCCGACACACGTCGAACACCGCAGGCAGCGCCATAACAAAATCGTTTCTGAGTCTGCGTCTGTAACGCGCATCCGCAGTCCCAAGTTCATCCCAAGCCGATCGATGCTTCGACGAGAGGATTCACCGTGCCTCGATATCTGGGTCGCCCCGATATCTGGGTCGAATATTCTCGGCTTCAATGCCTATAACGGCAATTGCTGTCCTCGGCTCAAGGCCGATTCCACGCGCTCGCGCATCTGGCGGACGCGCTCGCTGACTTCGCTCTCGATGGCCTCGTTACGATTGCGCTTGAGCAGCTCGTGAGCCAGGTTGAGCGCCGCCATCACCGCGATCCGGTCCAGACCGACGATATTGCCGGCATCGCGGATGTCGCGCATCTTGCCGTTGAGAAATTCCGCCGAGTCGAGCAACTCCGAGCGCTCTTCGGGCAGGCAGGCGACCTGGTACTCCTTTTCCAGGATGCGCACACTGACACGGACCAAACGGTCGCTCATGCGTTGTGCTCCATCGCCTTCAGGCGGCCAATCATCGCTTCGACCCGCGCGCGCACCTGCTCATTCTTCTGTAGCAGCGTGGCACGCTCAGTCATCATCGAATCCTGTCGCTGACGCAAGGCGCGGTTCTCTTCCTGCAACTGGGAGACCAGCGCGACCAGCTCATCCACGCGCCGTTCGAGCTGCTTCAGCTCTTGATCGACGTTGGCCCGGGAAGACAGGGGATTCATACGAGCCGATTATGCGGCCCGCTCCCGAACCGGTCAAACCACGCCCGGAATCGGTCAAATCCATCGTCCGGGAGGCACAGTGCTAAGATAGCGGGGATGTTGCAAGTCACATTCGCTGAAGTCGCTCGCGTCCTGGAAGGACTGGGCTCGTCGGTGCCGGCGGCGGAAGCCCACGGTTGTCTGGTCGGCGCGTTGTGCACTTCGCCCCACTATCCGCTGGAGCGCTGGCTGGAAGAAGTCATTCCCGATGCCGACCTGCGCGACGGCGACGACCAGCAGGCGCTGCGTCTGTTGTATGCCGACACGCTGAATGCGTTGCGCGGCGAGGACATGGACTTCGAAGCTCTATTGCCGGATGACGATATTGCGCTCGCCACGCGCGCCGCCGGCCTGTCGCAGTGGTGCCAGGGATTTCTGTATGGCTTCGGCACCGGTCAGGTCGACAATCCGGCGGTGAAGCAGGAAGAGCTGCCCGGCAACGTCAACGAGATTCTCAACGACCTGACTCACATCGGTCGCGCCAGCGTCGAGCTGGAGGGTGAAGGCAACGAAAGCGAAGAGGAAGCCTACGCCGAGGTGGTCGAATACGTGCGCGTCGGCGTGCAGCTGATACACGATGAATTGATTCCAGCCGCAGCCCACCGGATCGAGGTGGGAGATGAAGACCAGGACAATGCCGATCTGGATGATGACGGCGATCCGGGAACCCTGCATTGATTGCCCGGCCGCGCTCGTAAGTCGCAACCGGGTCACCCAAGCCACCAATAGCGTAGAACATGCGCAAAGATGAATTCGCCCGCCGGCGCCGGCAGCTCATGAAGATGATGGGCCGGGGTGCCATCGCCATTCTACCGGCCGTTCCCGAGAAGACGCGCAACAGCGACGTCAGCTATCACTATCGGCCCGATAGCGATTTCTTCTATCTGACTGGCTTCGCCGAGCCGGAATCGGTCGCTGTACTGATACCGGGACGCGCACATGCCGAATATGTGTTGTTCACTCGTGAGCGCGATGCCACTCGCGAAACATGGGACGGCAGACGTGCGGGGCCGGAGGGCGCGGTACGCGACTATGGCGCTGACGATGCGTTTCCTATCAACGACATCGACGACATCCTTCCAGGACTGATGGAGCACTGCTCGCGGGTTTACTACACGATGGGCCTGCACCAGGAATTCGATCAACGCGTGATCGGCTGGGTCAACACGCTCAAGGCTCAGGCGCGCACTGGGGTGCTGCCACCGCAGGAGTTCGTCGCGCTCGATCACTTGCTCCACGACATGCGTCTGTACAAGTCGCGGCCCGAGCTGGACGCGATGCGCGAGTCGGCCCGTATTGCCGTCGCTGCCCATAAACGTGCAATGCAGTTCGTTGAGCCGGGCCGCAAGGAATACCAGGTGATGGCCGAGTTGCTGCACGAGTTCAGGATGAACGATGCGGATATCTCGTATCACCCCATCGTGGGCGGCGGGGCCAACACCTGCATCCTGCACTATCACGAGAATTCGGAAGAGCTGCGCGACGGCGATCTGCTGTTGATCGATGCCGGCTGCGAGTACCAGCTGTATGCGTCCGACATCACGCGCACCTTTCCAGTCGGCGGCCGCTTCACGCCCGAGCAGCGGGCCGTGTATGAGGTCGTGTTGGAGGCGCAGCACGCCGCCATCGAGAAGACCCTGCCGGGCAATCATTGGAACGAGCCGCACGAGGCGGCGGTGAAAGCCATCACACAGGGGCTGGTGAAGCTCGGCCTGCTCAAGGGCAAAGTGCCGAACCTGATCAAGGAAGGCGCCTATCGCCGTTTCTACATGCACCGTACCGGTCACTGGCTGGGGATGGATGTGCACGATGTCGGCGACTACAAGATCGGCGAACAATGGCGCGTGCTCGAGCCGGGCATGGCAATGACGGTCGAGCCCGGTATCTATATTCCCGCCGGCAGCAAGGGTGTGCCCAAGCGCTGGTGGAATATCGGCGTGCGTATCGAGGACGACGTGGTCGTGACCAAAGACGGCAACGAGGTGCTGACCGCCGCGCTGGTCAAGGACGCCGACGGCATCGAACAGTTGATGAATGCATGAGTGACTCCGACTCCACGCCCCTGATCGTCGATGTCGCCATTGCCGGCGGCGGTCTGGTCGGCGCCAGTCTGGCGCTCGCGCTGGCGAAACTGCAGCTCAAAGTTGCGCTGATCGAGGCGGCCCCGTTCGGCTCCGCCGAGCAACCGAGTTTCGACGACCGCAGTACTGCGATATCGAACGGCAGCCGTCGCATTTTCGAAGCGCTCGGGGTCTGGCCGCTGATCGAGCGCGAGGCCACCGCGATCCGTCGCATTCATGTTTCCGATCAAGGGCGCTTCGGTTTCACGCGCATCGATGCGAAGGAACAGGGGCTGAGCGCGCTGGGCTACGTCGTGATCAATCGCGTCATGGGGGCGGGGTTGTGGCGCCGACTCAATGCCGAGTCATCCATCACGGTGCTGGCGCCGGCCAAAGTGCAGTCGATGCAGTTACAGCCGCACAGCCAGCGCCTTGAGTGCAGAACTGACGCTGGCCTGCGCATCGTGGAAGCGAAACTCGCGATCGCCGCCGACGGTGCCCGTTCCACCTTGCGGCAGTCGGCCGGCATCGGCTCGAGCACTTGGGATTACGAGCAGGTCGCGCTGGTCAGCAACGTGCTCTCACAGCACTTCCACGATCACGTCGCGTACGAGCGTTTCACCAATGCGGGCCCGTTGGCGCTGCTGCCGCTGACCGAAGGTCGGCTGGGCGTGGTGTGGACCTTCCGTCCGGACACCGCCAAAGAAATGACGGCCCTGAGCGACACTGAGTTCCTCGCGCGTCTGCAGGACACATTCGGCTTTCGTCTTGGCCGCTTTACGCGAGTGGGGCAGCGTCAGTTGTATCCGCTGTCGTTGACGCGTTCGGATGAATACGTCGCCGAGCGTCTGGCCATCGTTGGGAACGCTGCTCAGACGCTGCACCCGATCGCTGGGCAGGGATTCAATCTCGGCCTGCGCGATGCCGTGAGCCTCGCGGAAGTGCTCGCGGACGGGCTTGCGCAAGGGGGTACGGACTTCGATGCAGGCGACGGCATGTGGCTGCAGCGCTATCGCGAATGGCGAGCCGCCGATCGCAGCAACATCGTGCGCTTCACCGATGGTCTGGTGAGGTTGTTTTCTCAGCCGCTGGGTCCGATCAAGCTGCTGCGCAATGCGGGCATGCTGGCGTTCGATCTGATGCCGGCGGCCAAGGACGCGCTGTCGCAGTTGTCGTTGGGCGCAGCGGGCCGGGTGCCACGTCTGGCGCGAGGCGCGCCGCTTACCAAATGAAGTCAGGCTTCCACATCCTCGTCATTGGCGGCGGCATGGTCGGCGCTTGCGTCGCCGCGCTGGCTGCGAGCAATCGTCACTTCGCCGACCTGCGCATCGCTGTGCTCGAGGCGAAGCCGCCAACGCTTCCGCCGCCTGATGCAGTCGATGATATCGATCTGCGCGTATCCGCGATCTCACGCGCTTCAGAGCGCATCCTGAGTGAGATCGGCGCGTGGCAGTCGATCCCGAGCCAGCATGTCTGCGCGTACGACGACATGTGCGTATGGGACGCCGATGGCAAGCCGCGCGGTCCCGGCTCGATTCACTTCTCCGCGAGCGAATCGGGCGAGCCGAATCTGGGATATATCGTCGAGAACCGCCGCGTGCTGTGGTCGATCTACGACTGCGCCGCCTTTCGCAATCGAGTGACATTGCTGCGTGGTGAGCTGAGCGGGCTGGAGTTCGAGGACGATCGCGCCACCGCGATTCTGAGCGACGGTCGTCGTATCGATGCGGCGCTGATCGTGGGATCGGATGGCTCCGCCTCTCTGAGTCGCAAGCTTGCAGGGATCGAGACTCGTGGCTGGGAGTACGACCAGCGCGCCTTCGTTACTCACGTGCGCACCGAGCATCCGCATGCGCGCACTGCGTGGCAGAGATTCCTGCCGGACGGGCCGATCGCATTCCTGCCGCTCGCCGATGGCCGCAGCTCCATCGTGTGGACGACCACGCCCGAGCATGCCGAACGTCTGGTCAGTGAAGCTCCAGAGCAAGTCGCGACGGAATTGGCGTTGGCGCTCGATGGCATGCTCGGCAAGGTCGAGCTGGCAGGACCTCGCGGGCAATTTCCATTGCGGCTGACTCACGCCAGAGATTATTGCCGCGAGCGTTTTGTGCTGGTCGGCGATGCAGCTCACGCCATCCATCCGTTGGCGGGGCAGGGTGTGAATCTCGGTTTCCTCGACAGCGCTGCCTTGGTCGAGGTGCTGGCGGAGGAATTGGAGGGTGGCCTGCCGCCCGCGGCTATTGGCGAGCGACGTGTTCTGCGCCGTTACGAACGCTGGCGCAAGAGTGAGAACGCGGTGGCGCTGGGACTGGTCGATGGATTGAACAAACTTTTCGGCAGCCGTGCCGAGACGCTTGGCTGGGCGCGTCGCACCGGTCTGAGCATTTTGGACGGCCATCTGTTCGCCAAGCGTTTTCTGATGGGGCGTGCGCTCGGAATTCGCGGCGCGGCGCCAGCGCTGGTTCGCTCGCATCGTTAAACTGAACGGACGCAAGTCATAAGGGTCGGGGATGCAAAGCACGCTATTCATCCAATCCCCGCCGCTGCTGGGCAACCAGTATGGCGACGATCCCTTTTTGCGTGCCTGGTTGCAGCGACGTCTGCCCGCCGCGATGTTGACGCAGATCGAGCCGTCACTGACCGAGTTGGGGGCGCTGGCCGGTGGCGAGCTGTATCGACTGCAATTGCAGGACCGGCTCAACGAGCCGACGCTGACGCAGTGGGATGCTTGGGGCAACCGCATCGATCGCATCGAAGTGACCCCGTTGTGGCGTCGGGCTGCCGACATCGCGGCAAGCCACGGGCTGATCGCGATTCCCTATGAGCGACATCACGGTCGCTACTCCCGCATCCATCAGTTCGCGGCGGTTTATCTGTTCCATCCTTCGTCGGATGTTTATACCTGCCCGTTGGCGATGACCGATGGTGCCGCCCGCACGCTGACAGTTTCAGGCAATCGATCGCTCATCGAGCGCGCGGTCACTCGCTTGACCCATCGTGATCCCGCGCAAGCCTGGACCAGCGGTCAATGGATGACCGAAGCGACTGGCGGCTCCGATGTGGGTGCCTCGCTCACGCAAGCAGTGCGCGATCAATCCGGCGAATGGCGGCTGTATGGCAAGAAATGGTTCACCTCGGCCATCACGTCACAAATGGCACTGACACTGGCTCGTCCCGAAGGCAACGGCCCGGGCGGCGGCGGTCTCGCCATGTTCTACGTCGAGACTCACAACCTCGATGGCAGCTTGAATGGCATCCGCGTCGAGCGCCTGAAAGATAAGTTGGGAACCCGCAAGGTCCCAACTGCGGAGCTCACGTTGGAGGGTGCGCGTGCCGTTCTGGTCGGCGACACCCGGCATGGCACTCGAAATATCGAGCCCATGCTGACAGTGACCCGTGCCTGGAACAGCGTGACTTCGGTCAGCTTCATGCGCCGTGCGCTCGCGTTGGCGCGTGCTTATGCCAGTCAGCGGCGCGCGTTCGGTGCGAAGCTGGATGAGCTGCCCTTGCACGTCGACACACTCGCTGGGCTGGAAGCGGAAACCCGGGGCGCGTTCCTGCTGGCCTTCGAACTGGTCGAATTGCTGGGTCGTCAGGAGGCGGGCGAGATCGATGCTGCCCAGAAGGCGCTGCTCCGAGTGATCACGCCCATCGCCAAGCTGCTGACTGCCAAACAGGCTGTCAGCGTTGTGAGCGAGTGCATAGAAGCGTTCGGCGGCGCCGGTTATGTAGAAGATACTGGTCTGCCGGTGCTGTTACGAGATGCCCAGGTGTTGCCGATCTGGGAAGGCACCACGAACGTGCTGGCATTGGATACCCTGCTGCGCGGAGAGCTCAGCGTCGGATTGCCGGCATTGCGACAACGGATCGAGCAAGGTATCTCGACCCCGAACGACCCGCGCCTGGCCAAGGTCGGGCAGCAGGCTCTGGCTGCCGTTGAACATGTGTCGAGCTGGTTGAGTCACAATAACGACCCGCGCCGTCTGCAGGCCAATGCCCGCCGGGTGGCGATGACTCTGGGGCGCGCGCTGGAGCTGGCGTTGCTGGTCGAACATGCTGGAGCGACCGCGGCGGCTGGCGATGTGGCTGCGGCCTGCCGGTTTGCCGCCGCGCCCGTGGATTTGCTCGTGGATATCAATAGCGAAGATTCCGCCCGCCTGATCGAATGAACAATCGTCACATCTATGTGCTGTCAGCGGTGCTGGCGCTGATCGGCTTGTCGCTGTTTGCGTACAAGTCGCGGGTGCTCGGCTTTCCGCTGCAGCCGCAGGAGGAGACGCACGTCTGGACCGTCGAGGCGGCCGTGCGCTTCGATCCGGGGCCGGCCGCCGTGAAAGCGACACTGCGCATTCCCAATCTGACGCCGGGCTTTTCCATCCTGGACGAGAATTTCATTTCGCGCGGCTTCGGTCATGCGACCCGGTCCGCGCCGGCGGGCCGTGAATCGCAATGGACACTGCGTCAGGCGATGGGGCCGCAGACGCTGTATTACCGCGCGCAGGTGTATCGCGATGCCAGCCGCATGGCGGAGGACACGACGCCGCCTTTTCCCGAACAGCCGACGCTCGATGAGCCGTCGCGTATCGCCATGGAAGGATTGATCGCTGAAGTGCGGCGGCAGTCGGCGGACGTGGCGAGCTTTACCACCGAGCTGCTTCGTCATATCAATCACGCCGAGCGCGATCCGTACGTCAGCCTGTTCATCAGCCGGGGCCGAGCGCGGGCGGATGCAGCTGAGCTGGCGACCATCTTTCTTGCCGGCGCTCAGATTCCGGCGCGCATCGCGCACGGTATCCAACTGCGTGCCGTGACAGGGCCGGTGCAGTCCCAGCAGTTGCTGGAAGTGCACGACGGCGTGCAATGGTTGTACTTCGATCCCAAGACGCTGGAGCAGGGGTTGCCGCCGGACTTCCTGATCTGGTGGCGCGGCGATGAGCCGATCGCCAGTCTCGAAGGCGGCGGCAGACTGGATGTGACCCTGGCGGTTCAGCAGAACCTGCTGGACTCGCTGGTGGTCGCCGAGCGTCGGGCCGAGTTGTCCGGCTCGCACGCCATGGACTTCTCGCTGTTCGCGTTGCCCATCGCGACGCAGGCTGTGTACGCGGTGCTGATGATGATCCCGATCGGCGCGCTGGTGATCATGCTGCTGCGTAACTTCATCGGCGTGAAGACGTTCGGCACGTTCATGCCGGTGCTGGTCGCGCTGGCGTTTCGTGAGACGCGGCTGCTGTGGGGCATCGTGCTGTTCGCCATCATCGTCTCGTTGGGACTGTTGATCCGGTTCTATCTGGAAAAGCTGCGACTGCTGCTGGTGCCACGCCTGACTACCGTGCTCACCGTGGTCGTGCTGCTGATGGCCGGCATCAGCGTGCTGAGTGAGAAACTGGAGCTGCAGCCGGGCTTGTCGATCGCGCTGTTCCCGATGGTCATTCTGTCGATGACCATCGAGCGCATGTCGATCGTGTGGGAGGAGCGTGGCGCGTCGGAAGCCCTCCAGGAAGGCATCGGCAGCCTGGTGGTTGCGGCGGTCGCGTACGTCGTCATGGGCATCGCGTGGCTGGAGCACCTGATCTTCGTGTTCCCAGAGCTGCTGCTGCTGGTGATCGCGATGTCGCTGTTGGCCGGTCGGTACACGGGTTATCGCCTGCTCGAACTGCGCCGTTTCAAAGCGCTGGCTCCGTCCGGGAGCAGCCCGTAGTGTTCGGTCGCTACCGAGGGTTGGCCGACGAGGGCGTGCTTGGGCTCAACAAGCGCAACGGCGATTACATCCTGCGGTTCAACCCCCGGCGGCTGTATCCCCTGGTCGACGACAAGCTCAAGACCAAACGGCTGGCGCTCGCTGCCGGCATCGCGGTTCCGCAGTTGTATGGCGTGATCGAGACTCAGCACGACATCCGGCGCCTGCCGCAGATCGTGAAGGATCATCCGGAGTTCGCGCTGAAGCCGGCGCACGGCAGCGGTGGGGACGGCATCGTCGTCATTTCCGGCCGTAGCTCGGAACTCTATCGAACGATCAGCGGCACGCTGCTCGATGACGATTTCCTGTCGCATCACCTCTCCAATGCCATCAACGGACAGTTCAGTCTGGGCGGTGTGCAGGATGTGGTCATCGTCGAATACATGGTGCGCTTCTCGCCGCTGTTCGAGCGCATCAGTTTTCAGGGCGTGCCGGACATTCGGGTGATCGTGTATCGCGGCTTCCCGATCATGGCGATGGTGCGTCTGCCGACGCGAGCGTCGCATGGCAAAGCGAACTTGCATCAGGGTGCGGTCGGGGCAGGGATCGATCTGACCAGCGGCGTGACTTTGGACGGTGTGGTGGGCACGCGGGTCGTGACGCATCACCCGGATTCGGTGCACGCGATTGCCGGGCTGAAGATTCCGGACTGGGATGTCATCCTGGATATCTCGGCGCGCTGTTATGAGTTGACCGGCATGGGTTACATTGGCGTCGACATCGTGCTCGATCGCGATCTGGGACCGTTGGTGCTGGAGTTGAATGCCCGGCCGGGGCTGGCGATTCAGATTGCCAATCGGCAGGGGTTGTTACGTCGCTTGAAGATTTGCGACGAGCGCGCCAACTTCGACGCGGCGGTGCCTGAGCGCATTGCTTTCGCGCAACGGGAGTTTCGTCATCCCGTTGGGCCGGTACTCGCTCCCGAAGGTGTCGTCAGCGTTGCCTGAGCTGCGCCTCAAGGCGCGTTTCGAGACTCCGCAGCAGGCTGAGGCGGCGACCATTTGCTTTTCGGCGCCGGCACATCCACCGATGCGAAGAATCCCGCCGACGTTCTGATCGTCACCTTCGCCGGCCGGCAGCTGAAGTCCCGCATGTCGATGCGCATCGGCCTGGTGAATTCCTGGCGGGCGTGGTCATCGGGCTGACTGTCCACCAGCAATCCAAGAATCTGCTGCCGCTCATCGTCGAGCCGCTTGCACGCGTCCCATTGCACGTTGAACTGATGATCCGCATTCGTGCCGCGGTAGGCGATGGTCATGACCAGCTGGTCTTTGGCCGGGTCATAGGACAGCGCCGTCACCGAGACTGCCGCAGCGGGCGTGACGTACAGGAGGGCAGCGGTACATGCCGCCCAGATACGCAGGTGCTGAACGAGTCGACCTAACGTAGCGCGGCGCATGTGAGTTTCTCCGGCTAGGTGCGGGGCAAGGCGTCCACCTTGGCGGCGCAGATGAAATCGTTCTGCGACAGCCCGCCAATGGCGTGCGTGTTGAAGATCATGCGGCAATAGCCATAGCCGACTTCCATATCGGGATGGTGGTCTTCGGCGTTGGCGATGTGGGCGACGGCGTTCACGAAACTCATGGTGTGATAGAAGTTACGGAACTTCCATTCGCCGCGGATGCTGCGGCCATCGGGCGCGAGTTTCCAGGCATCGCTGACCTGTTTCATCAGGCCCTGCGCTTCCTCGAGGGTCATCGGGGCGACGCCGCCTTCGCAAGGTTTGCAGCGTTGTTCGGCAAGTGAGGTCATGCTGTTTCTCTCCGCGCGTAGGTCTTGGCGATGTAGTCCTCGACCAGCGACTGAAATTCTTCGGCGATGTGCTCGCCCTTGAGGGTCGGGCCCTTCTCACCGTCCACATACACGGGAGCGACCGGGCGTTCGCCGGTGCCGGGCAGGCTGATGCCGATATTGGCGTGCTTGCTTTCGCCGGGGCCGTTGACGACGCAGCCCATGACGGCGACGGTCATGTCTTCGACGCCGACGTATTGCTTGCGCCATTCCGGCATCTGGTGACGGATGTGAGATTGGATCTTCTGGGCGAGCTCCTGGAAATACGTGGATGTGGTGCGACCACAGCCAGGGCAGGCGACCACCATGGGCATGAACGAGCGCAGCCCCATGGTTTGCAGAATTTCCTGCGCGACGATCACTTCCTGAGTGCGATCGCCGCCGGGCTCGGGGGTCAGCGACACGCGAATCGTGTCGCCAATTCCTTCCTGCAGCAGCACGGCCATGCCGGCGGTGGAAGCGACGATCCCTTTGGAGCCCATGCCGGCTTCGGTCAGACCGAGGTGCAGCGCGTAGTCGCAGCGCTTCGCCAGATTGCGATACACCGAGATCAGATCCTGCACGCCGCTGACCTTGCACGAGATCACGATGCGATCGGAGCCCAGGCCCAGCTCTTCGGCGCGCTTTGCGGATTCCAGTGCCGAGACCACCAATGCCTCGCGCGTGACATCGCGGGCGTCCATCGGCTCGGCGGACTTGGAGTTCTCGTCCATCAGGCGCGTCAGCAGGTCCTGATCCAGGCTGCCCCAGTTCACGCCGATGCGCACTGGCTTGTCGTTGCGGATGGCGACTTCGATCATTTCGGCGAATTGCGGGTCGCGCTTGCTGCCGCGGCCGACATTGCCGGGGTTGATACGGTATTTCGCCAACGCCTCGGCGCAGGCAGGGTGAGCCTTGAGCAGCTTGTGGCCGTTGAAATGAAAGTCGCCAACGATGGGCACGTGCACGCCCACCTGGGCGAGCCGGTCGCGAATGTGCGGCACGGCGGCGGCGGCCTCGTCGGTATTGACGGTGACGCGTACCAGCTCGGAGCCGGCGCGCGCCAGGGCTTTGACCTGTTGGGTGGTGGACTCGATATCGGCGGTGTCGGTGTTGGTCATCGATTGCACGACGACCGGCGCGGGGCCGCCGACAGTGACGGAGCCGATACGAACGGGGATGGAGTGACGTCGGGTAGGGCGCATAGAGGCGGTTATTGTAACGCTTCGCACACGAATCGCTGGCTTCGGCTACCATATACGCACCCATCGCAAGGCACGGCCGGAGAGAGCGGGATCGACCCCGCCGCCGAAGGCGCAACCGCCCGGAAACGCTCAGGCAAATGAACGGCGTGCAAGTGGCTCGGGCGGAACTCCGCCCAGCGCTCGGCGGGCTCTGGAGAGAAACTGCGACAGTGCTTGCGGCCATTGTGCCGGGCCGTCGGCAGTTCACCGAAGGGGAGAGGTGCGCGGTCAGCAGGCCGGTACCGGATCTCTCAGGTCACAGGACAGAGGGGCGTTGAACGCTAGGCGTTCGGCGCTGACCTTTACACTGGCCAAATCCCGGAGCATTCGATGGGCTTCAAGACTCCTCTTTACGACACCCATGTCGCCGCTGGCGCCCGCATGGTCGATTTCGGCGGCTGGGACATGCCGGTCAACTACGGCTCCCAGATCGAAGAGCATCACGCGGTCCGTCGCGATGCCGGCATGTTCGACGTTTCCCACATGCTCATCGCGGATGTCACCGGCGCGCGCGTGCGTGACTACCTGCGATATTTGCTGGCCAACGACGTTGCCAAGCTGAAGGACTCGGGCAAGGCACTGTACAGCTGCATGCTCAACGAGAGCGGCGGCGTGGTCGACGACCTCATTGTCTATTTCATCGACGAATCGTGGTTCCGCCTCGTGGTGAACGCCGGCACACGCGATAAAGACATCGCGTGGCTGCAGCGCTTCTCCGACCAGTTCGGCGTCGACATCAAGCCGCGTACCGATCTGGCGATGATCGCTGTGCAAGGTCCGAATGCTCGCGCCAAGGCCGCGACACTGGTCGGTCAGTACGCCGACGAAGCGCTACAAGTGAAGGCGTTTGCGGGCCGTGAGTTCGGTCAATATTTCATCTCTCGGACCGGCTACACGGGCGAGGATGGTTGGGAAGTCATGTTGCCGGTCGCAGAGGCGCCGAAGTTCTGGAGCGATCTGAAGGCGGCCGGGGTCGCGCAGTGCGGTCTGGGTGCGCGAGACACGCTGCGGCTGGAAGCAGGCATGAACCTGTATGGCAACGACATGGATGAAAACCTGTCGCCGCTCGAATCGGGCCTGACCTGGACCGTTGCATTCGATCCGCCGGAGCGCGATTTCGTCGGTCGTGCCGCGCTCGAAGCACAGCGCGCCGCGGGCCTGAAGCGCAAGCTCGTCGGTCTGATTCTCGACGATCGCGGCGTGCTCCGCGGTCATCAACGCGTCGCGACCCCAGCCGGTGACGGCGAGCTCACCAGCGGCACGTTCTCGCCGACCATGGAGAAATCCATCGGCTTCGCGCGCGTGCCGGTGGCGACGGGCGAGCGCGTCGAAGTCGACATTCGCGGCAAGTTGCTGCCCGCACGCGTCGTGAAATATCCGTTCGTGCGCAACGGCAAGCCGCTGGTTTCCTGATTCCTCCAGTCATCAGTCAACATTCATCAGTCACTTCTAGGATTTCCGCCATGTCGAACATTCCTGCCGACCTGAAATATCTGGACTCCCACGAGTGGGCGCGCGTTGAGAGCGACGGCACCGTCACCATCGGCATTTCCGATCATGCGCAGGGCGCGCTGGGCGATCTGGTGTTCGTCGAGGTGCCGGAAGTGGGCAAGTCGCTGAGCAAGGGCGGCGCCGCCGCCGTGGTCGAGTCGGTCAAGGCCGCCTCCGACGTCTACAGCCCGCTGTCCGGCGAAGTGATCGCCGCGAACGATGCGTTGAGCGGCTCGCCCGAGCTGGTCAACAGCGATCCGTATGGCGCCGGCTGGTTGTTCAAGCTCAAGCCGAGCAACGACAGCGAGCTGCAACAGCTGCTCGATGCCAAGGCCTACGAGAAGGTCGTCGCTGACGCCGCCCACTGAGTGCCGCCATGCCGTTCATTCCTCACACCGAAACAGAGATCAGCGAAATGCTGGCCGCCATCGGCGCGCCGAGCATCGATGCGCTGTTCGACGAAATCCCGGCGGCGCTGCGGATCAAATCGCTCGCCGCGATTCCTGACGCACTGAGCGAGATGGAAGTCGGGCGCCTCATGCAGCAGCGCGCGTCGCAAGACGGTCGCCCGCTGAACTTCCTGGGCGCCGGCGCTTATGAGCATCACATTCCCGCGGCGGTCTGGGCGATCGTCACGCGTGGCGAGTTCTACAGCGCGTACACGCCGTATCAGGCGGAAGCGAGCCAGGGCACGCTGCAGCTGCTGTACGAATACCAGACCATGATGAGCAGCCTGACGGGCATGGAAGTCTCGAACGCGTCGCTCTATGACGGCGCATCGGCACTGGCCGAGGCTTGCTTGATGTCGGTGCGTGCGCATCGCAGATCGAAGTCGGCTCGCATCGTCGTGCCGTCGACATTGAATCCGACGTATCTGTCCGTGTCGCGCGCGGTCGTCGAAGGTCAGAACCTCAACTTCACGGTGCTGCCGTATGAGCCGGGCAAGGGCACGCTGCAGTTCTCGAAGCTGGAAGCGCTCAAGGGCGAGGACATCACCGCCGTTGTGATCCAGCAGCCGAATTTCTTCGGCTTGATGGAAGACGTCGATGCGATCACCGACTGGGCGCATGCCAACAACGCGCTGGTGATCGCGGTCGTGAATCCGTTGTCGCTGGCGTTGTTCAAGCCACCGGGCGAGTGGGGCACGAAGGGTGTCGACATCGTCGTCGGTGACGGTCAGCCGCTGGGTGTGCCGCTGTCTTCGGGCGGTCCGTACTTCGGCTTCATGACCACGCGCATGGAGCATGTGCGTCAGATGCCGGGACGAATCATCGGTCGCACCGTCGATCTCGATGGCAAGCAGGGCTTCACGCTGACGCTGCAGGCGCGCGAACAGCATATTCGCCGCAGCAAGGCGACTTCCAACATCTGCACCAACCAGGGTCTGCTGGTGACGGCGGCAACGATCCATATGTCGCTGCTCGGCGCGGCGGGCCTGGAATCCGTGGCGGCGACTTCACAACGGCAGACGAGCAAGCTGGTCGAACGGCTCGCACGCATACCCGGCGTGAAAATCGTGTTCGACGGTTACCGTTTTCATGAAGCTGTGTTACAGCTGCCGACCAAGGTGAGCGATGTGCTCGACGCCTTGGCCAAACGCAATATCGTCGGTGGATTGGATTTGTCGAAACTCTATCCCGAGCTGGGCAATGCGCTGCTGGTGTGTGCGACGGAGATGCGCACCGATGCGGACTTGGATCAGTATGCCGCAGCTCTTGCCGATATTTTGGCCGACGTCCTGGAGCGCAAGCCGTGAGCCACATCACCGAACCGTTGATCTTCAAACATTCGCGCGCCGGGCGCAGCGCTGTCGGTCAGTATCCGCAAGGAGCTACCGCCGAGGTGCCGGAGAAGTTTCGTCGTCGCAAGCGCGCGGCGCTGCCGGAAGTATCCGAGCTGCAGGCGGTGCGTCACTTCACCCGGCTGTCGCAGCTGAACTTTTCCATCGACACGCATTTCTATCCGCTCGGCTCGTGCACGATGAAGTACAACCCGCGCGCGTGTAATGCGTTCGCGATGTTGCCCGAGTTCCTCGGCCGTCATCCGCTGGCGCCGAATTCGGCCAGCCAGGGCTTCCTCTCCTGCATGTATGAATTGCAGGAGATGTTGAAGGAAGTGACGGGCATGAAAGGCGTGTCGCTCACGCCGATGGCGGGCGCGCAAGGTGAATTCGCCGGCGTGGCGATGATTCGTGCGTATCACCGCGCACGAAATGATCTGGAGCGTACCGAGATCATCGTTCCGGACGCTGCGCACGGTACCAATCCGGCGACCGCGACCATGTGTGGCTGCACGGTGGTCGAAATTCCGTCGCTGCCGAATGGCGACATCGATATCGATGCATTGAAGGCGGCGCTCGGTCCGAAGACGGCGGGCATCATGTTGACCAATCCGTCGACCCTGGGCGTGTTCGAACGTCGCATTCAAGAGGTCGCCAAGCTGGTGCACGACGCCGGCGGCCTGCTGTATTACGACGGCGCCAACCTCAACGCCATTCTCGGCAAGGTGCGTCCGGGCGACATGGGCTTCGACGTGATCCACATGAACCTGCACAAGACCTTCTCGACGCCGCACGGCGGCGGCGGTCCGGGCTCGGGTGCGGTCGGCGTGGGTCAGCGTCTGCTGCCGTTCCTGCCCATTCCTACCGTGGGCAAGGAAGGCGATAGCTATCGCTGGCTGGATGAAAAGGACGTGCCGCAGACCATCGGCCGTCTGTCCGCGTTCATGGGCAACGCCGGCGTGCTGCTGCGTGCGTATGTTTATATGCGCATGCTCGGCCGCGAAGGCATGCATCGCGTCGCGGAATTCTCGGCGCTCAACGCCAACTATCTGTTGGCCCGATTGAAGAAGGCGGGCTTCGATGCGGCGTATCCGGAGCGTCGCGCCAGCCACGAGTTCATCATCACCATGAAGCGCCAGGCCAAGGAGCTGGGCGTGAATGCGATGGACTTTGCCAAGCGCCTGCTCGACTACGGCTACCATGCACCGACCACGTACTTCCCCCTGCTGGTGCCGGAGTGCCTGCTGATCGAGCCCACCGAGACCGAGGCCAAGGAGGAGCTGGATGGCTTCGTCGACGCCTTGATCGCGATCCAGGCCGAGGCCGAGCAGGATGCAGCCAAGGTCAAGGGCGCTCCTTATAATTTGCCGGTTCGCCGTCTCGACGACGTGCGCGCCGCCAAGCAACTCGATCTGACCTACGGAATGAGAAACACTGAATGAGTCCGACTGAGCGCCCCAAGCTGGCCGGCATGCGCCGGCTCCTGCTCGCATTCGTCAATTCATGGAAGGGTTTTCGGGGCGCATTCCGCTCTGAGGCGGCATTCAGACAAGAGGTGGCCCTGGCGGTGGTCTTACTGCCGCTAGGGGCTTACCTCGGTAAGAACCCAGTAGAAAAGGCCCTGCTGATCAGCTCGGTGCTCATAGTGCTGGTAGTGGAACTGCTGAACACTGGCATCGAGACCGTCGTCGACCGCATCGGCCTGGAGCGCCACGAGCTATCCGGCCTGGCCAAAGACGTCGGCTCGACCGCCGTACTGCTATCCTTCGGCGTCCTGGTCGTGATCTGGGGGTTCCTGCTGCTGGGCTGACCGGCCCGCTCCCGTGAATCCTCGCTCGCGGCTCCTTACAGCCTCGAACGCGGTTCACTCATGCATAGAACTCTTGCCGTTGCCGGACTGCTGCTGCTTGCTTGCCTGCCTTCGCATTCCCAGGAGGCGGGATCCCCCTCAGGGGTTGCGCCGGTGCCATCGGCCGCCGTCCCGGTTGCCGATGTCGAAGATTCACGCTGGACCCGGACGCTGGAGCGCGTCGCCAGCGGTGTCGTCACCATCCAGGTCGATTTAACCCGCGCGTTCGACACCGAGTGGAATATGTCGAGCCAGGCGACCGGCTTCGTCGTCGACGCCGAGCGTGGTCTGATTCTCACCAATCGTCACGTTGTAACGCCGGGGCCGGTGACGGCCACCGCGGTGTTTCTGAATCGTGAGGAAGTCACGCTGTATCCGGTGTATCGCGACCCGGTGCACGACTTCGGCTTCTATCGGTACGACCCGTCCAAGCTGCGTTTCATCAAGCCGACCGAATTGAAGCTGTACCCGCAGGGTGCTCAGGTCGGTCGTGAGATTCGGGTCATCGGCAACGACGCCGGTGAACAGCTGTCGATTCTCGCCGGCACGCTCGCGCGCCTGGATCGCGAGGCGCCGAACTACGGTCTCGGCAAGTACAACGACTTCAACACCTTCTATTTCCAGGCAGCGTCGAGCACCTCGGGCGGTTCGTCCGGCTCGCCAGTGATCGATATCGACGGTCGCGTGCTCGCGCTCAACGCGGGCGGCAGCAACGCTGCGGCATCGAGTTTCTATCTGCCGTTGGATCGCGTGACGCGCGCGCTGGACGCGATTCAGAAGGGCAAGCCGGTGGCTCGCGGCACTCTGCAGACGGTGTTTGGTTACACGCCGTTCGATGAAGTGCGTCGCCTGGGGCTGCGTAATGAATCCGAGATCGAGGTGCGTAAGAAGTTTCCGAACACTGTGGGCATGCTGGTCGTGTCCGAAGTGCAGCGGGGCTCGGCCGCCGAGAACGTGCTCGAGCCGGGCGATGTACTGGTGCGGATCAATGGCCAGCTCACCGCGGATTTCTCGCTGCTCGCCAAAACGCTCGACGACAACGTCGGCAAGACCGTGAAGCTGTCCATCGAGCGCGGCGGCGAGACATTGGAGCGCGAGCTGCCGATCCAGGACATGTATGAAGTCATGCCGGATGAGTTCCTCGAGTTCGGCGACGCCATCGTTCACAACCTGTCCTGGCAGCAGGCGCGTCACATCAATGTTCCGATCAAAGGCGTGTACGTCGCCAACCCGGGCTACGTGCTCGGTGCAGCCGGCGTGCCTCGCGGCGCCGTCATCAGTGAAGCCGGCGGTACGCCCATCAACGGTCTCGGCGATCTGGAGGAAGTGCTGTCAAAGCTCAGCGGCGGCCAGCGCGTCACGCTGCGTTTCTTCACGATCGACGATCCCAAGACCGCGCAGTGGCGGAGCGTTCGCATGGATCGCCGCTGGTTCCCGGCACGCGTCTGCAAACGCGACGACAAGCAGGGCACCTGGCCGTGCACGCGGTGGGGTGAGGATGGCCTGGCGAAGAACCCGGAGCCCGCCACGACGACCTTTGCAAAGACTTCCGATCCGCTGATCAACAAGCTCGCGCCGTCGCTGGTGCTGGTGAACTTCGATATGCCGTATTCGGTGTCGGGTATCACCGAGCGCAGCTATTACGGCACCGGCCTGATCGTCGATGCGGAACGCGGCCTGGTGATCGTCGATCGCAACACCGTGCCGGCGCCGTTGGGCGATGTGCGCATCACGTTCGCCGGCTCGATCGAAGTGCCGGGGCGCGTCGAGTACATCCATCCGTTGCACAATCTCGCCGTCATCTCGTATGACCCGAAGCTGATCGGCGCGACGCCCGCCAAGGCGGCGACCTTGAAAACGGTCGATGTGCAGCCGGGCCAGGAGGTGTGGGCTGTCGGCATGCGCGTCGATGGCAAGGTGCAGTCGCGCTCGGCGACGGTCGCGTCGGTGGACCCGGTGGGGTTCCCGCTGTCGCGCACCCTGCAGTTCCGGGAGTCGAACCTGGAAACCATTTCCCTGGTGAATGGACCGTCGGACTACGACGGCGTGCTGGTCGACAAGAGCGGCGCCGTGATCGCGACGTGGGCCAGCTTCGCGTACGAAGCGGGTCGTGAGATCGCGCAGGAGAACCGCGGCATTTCTGCCGAACTCGCGCAAGAAATGTTGCCGCTAGTGCGCGATGGCCGGCCCCTGCATTCGCTCGAAGCCGAGCTCCAGCCCGTGCCGCTGGCCGCGGCCCGCAAGCAGGATCTGCCGGACGACTGGATCCGTCGTTTGGAACAACACAGCCCCGAGCGCCGTCAGGTGCTGAGTGTGGTGCGCACGGTCGGCGGCTCGCCCGCGGACGGGCTGCTGCGCTCGGGCGATCTGATTCTGGATGTCGATGGCACCATCGTGAATCGCTTCCGCGAGGTGGAGCGAAGCGTGCAGAAGCCGTCGGTGCGGGTCACCGTCTGGCGTGACAAGGCCGTGCAGGTCATCGAGGTGCCGACGGTGGCGCTCGGCGGCCGGGACCTGGATCGCATCGTGGTGTGGGCGGGCGCAGTGCTGCAGAAGCCGCACCGTGCGCTCGCTGCGCAGCGTGGCATCGATCCGAACGGCGTGTTCGTCGCCTACTTCTCGTACGGCTCGCCAGCGACGCGTTATCAGCTGTGGGCCGGCCGCCGCATCGTCGAGGTGGATGGCAAACCTGTCGCCGATTTGGATCAGTTCATCCAGGCGGTCAGCGGGCGCGAAGATCGCAGTTCGCTCAGACTGCGGACTGTGACCTGGAACGGCTCGGTCGAAGTCATGACACTGAAGCTCGACAAGCGCTTCTGGCCGACTTACGAGCTGCGCCGGACGGCGCAGGGCTGGATCCGGACGGCGCTCGAATGAGACCGTCCGTCGCGTGTGCCCAACGGGCTGGGCCCCTCTTGCTATCATTCCCCCCATGGCTATAGGACGAGTTCTACAACAGGAGATCCAGGAAGCCGTCGAAGCGCTGCGCGCCGGCGAGCTGGTGGCGTTTCCTACCGAGACGGTGTACGGCCTGGGCGCGAACGCCAACAATCCGGACGCGGTGCGTAAGATTTTCCGCGTCAAAGGTCGGCCGTCGACACACCCGGTGATCGTGCACATCGATCACCCGCGCTATCTGCAGCGCTGGGTGCGCGACATGACGCCGGAGGCGAAGAAGCTCGCCGATGCATTCTGGCCGGGGCCGCTCACGCTGGTCGCGAAACGGGCACCGGCGGTCAACGATGTGATTACTGGCGGGCAGGATACGGTCGCGATTCGCGTGCCGAATCATCCGGTCGCGCAGCAACTGCTCAACGCGTTCGGCGGCGGCATCGCTGCGCCGTCGGCAAACAAATATGGCCATGTCAGCCCGACGCGGGCGGAACATGTGCGGGAAGAGTTCGGCGACGATGTGAAGTTTGTGCTCGATGGCGGCGACTGCAAGGTCGGTCTCGAGTCCACGATCATCAGCTGTCTCGCGGATGGTCCGCGCGTGTTGCGCCCGGGAAGCATCAGCCTCTCGCAGCTCAAGGCGGTGGTGCCGACGATTCAGATGGGCCCGAATCCGAGCGCGCCGCGCGTGCCGGGTTCAACGTCGCGACATTATTCGCCGACCACACCGGTCAACGTCGTGCCGAGCCGCCGGCTCGAAACGGTGATGAACGAGTTCACGGCGAACCACGAGAAGGTCGCGGTGCTGGCCCAGCGCCCGCCGGGAACGGCGAACCCGTTCATGACGTGGATCAACGCGGGCATCCGGCCGGAGATTTACGCGCGCAATCTCTACGCGAATCTGCGTACGCTCGATAAGGCGTCGGCGAAGATCATCCTGGTCGAAGAAGTCCCCGAAGGTGAGAAGTGGGACGCCGTGCGAGATCGCCTGCGCCGCTCGGCCAGCGCGGAAAACATTGTGACCTACGATCAAGACATCGCCGCCTGGGTCGCCGACTTCGGCGAAGAGGGCGGGCCGACGTAAGCTCAGCGCGCGGGGCGTTTCTGCCGCGCGCTACGAATAATCCGCTTCCGTTCACATTCCCGCGGGCGAGTGCTATGCACAATCGCGCCCAGGAAATTCTTTGAACTCAGGCGTGGCGACGTTCGCGTCTAGGCGGAGTCGTCATGCGGTTGGTTCGTTTTTCGGCGGTGTGCGCGCTCGCGCTTGGGCTGAGCGGGTGTTTCGACTCCTCGAGCTCATACAGTTCCGGTCCCTTCATCACCACGGTCGGCGGTACGGTCGCCGGACTCGCAGGCACAGTGACTGTCGCGCTCGGCGAAGAGCGCCAACAAATTTCCAGTAACGGTCCGTTCGTTTTCAACCAGCGCCTGGCTGAGGGCCAGTCCTATTCCGTCACCGTCGTCACGCAGCCGGTTCGGCAGACGTGCGTTGTCGTGAACGGCGCCGGCACGGTTGGCGCGTCTACGGTCTACAACGTCCTCGTCAACTGCGCGACGGACGCGCACGCCATTGGCGGCACGGTTTCCGGCCTCGTGGGCTCGGTGGAGCTGCAAGGCAGCGGCGGTGAAATCATCGAGGTCACAACTGACGGTTCGTTTGCTTTTCCAACGCGTCTGAGCGCCGGGCAGCCTTACAACGTGAGCGTGCATCGCCAGCCGGCGGGCTCCACTTGCGTGGTGAGCGATGGCGGCGGGATCGTCGGTGCGGCCGACGTAACGAATATCGCGGTCAACTGCGAAGCGAATACGCATCTGGTTGGCGGCGGCATCACCGGCCTGATCGGTACGCTGGTCCTGAGCAACGGCACCGACACGATTACCACCAGCACCGACGGCACATTCACATTCCCAAAGCCGGTCGCGGCGGGCGCCACGTTTGCAGTGAACGTGCAGACTCAGCCGGCGACGCAGACCTGCAGCGTCAGCAACGGCGTCGGCACGATGGGCGCGGCCGATGTCACTAACGTCACTGTCGTTTGTTCGACCAATACTTACCGCGTCGGCGGCACAGTTGCCGGCTTGATCGGAAGCGTCCAGCTGCAGGTAAACGGCGGCGACACGCTCACCCTCAACGTCGACGGCCCGTTCCAGTTCCCGACAGCGCTCGCGCACGGCAGTCCGTATTCGGTCACCTTGCTGGCTCAGCCAGCGACTCAGACGTGTACTGTTGGCAACGGCTCCGGCACGGTCGGCGCTGGCAACGTCACCAATGTGTCGGTGACCTGCGCGACCAACGCGTACACCGTGGGCGGCACCCTCTCCGGTCTGTCAGGCTCAGCCACGTTGCAAAACAACGGCGCCGACAGTCTCACCCTTAACACGGACGGCAGCTTCACGTTCTCGACGCCAACCGCCGCCGGCGCCCCCTACAACGTGACCGTAGCGTCGCAGCCGGGCGGACAAACGTGCGTTGTCTCCAACGGCACGGGCATCATGGGCACGTCGAATGTCACCAACGTCAGCGTCAGCTGCACGACGCAGATGGCCACGGTCTCCGCGGACGCGAGGGCGATCGTCCCAGTGAACAGCGGCTCTGTCTCGCTCACCGTGACTAATACCAGCACCACGACCACAGCTCAGAACGTGAGCGCTTCCTTGCCATCGGGATGGACAGCGGTGACGCAGGACGCTAGCAACTGCACGTCGGTGGCGCCGTTGGGCAGCTGCACGTTGACCTTCACATCGACGCAGCCTTATGTCGCGCAAGGCGGGATCGAGATCGTCGGCAACAATGTTTCTTCCGGCGCGAGCACAGCGCTGGCGTTTTCCGTCGATGGCTATCTGGTGTTCGTCGTGGGGGTGGCCGAGGCCACTGTTCTGGATAGCGCGAATCTGGCCGACGCCCCGTGGGGCGGGTTCGGGACCGCTGTCGGGTATGCGGCTCAATCCCTGATAAATGGCGCTGCCAATACGGACGCCATCGTCAATGCCCTGGGCCACGGCCCTTACGCGGCGAGCTCGTGCGCGAGCAGCACTCGTGGCGGCGTCTCCGCCGGGACCTGGTACCTGCCAGCGGCTTGTCAGCTCGACGCGCCCACCGGCACGTGCATCGCCGGCGTCGGCACAGCCCATTCGTTAGCCGCTTTGGGATTTCTCAGCCATGGGTCTTACTGGTCTTCGACCGAGACCCCCTTTGACCCAATACTCTTTGGCCAGCTGGTCGCCACGGACACCGGCATCTCCGATGTTACGAAGCTGAGTGTTCATCTTGTTCGCTGCGCGCGCGAGATCAGCTACTAGGGCCTAGTCCGCCGGCACAGTGCGCTCGGCGGCCCACGAGCGCAGTTCGGCGATCTTTTCCGCCATGGTGACGGAGAGCGGGCGCGTGGCGCGGATCTCCTGGAGGATGTGCTGGGCAGAGGCGGGTGCGCCGCTGGCGTGAGCGGCGTACACAGCCGACACAACGGCCTGTTCGATCTCCGCGCCCGAGAAACCGTCGCAGGCCGTGGCCAGTTGCCGCACATGGTTGTCGGCGACTGTGAGGCTCCGCTTCTTCGCGTGGATTCGCAGAATGTCTTCCCGGATCGCGGCGCTTGGGAGGTCGACGAAGAAAATCTCGTCCAGACGTCCCTTTCGTACCAGCTCGGGCGGCAGCGAGGAGATGTCGTTCGCGGTGGCTACCACGAACACTCGCGACATTTTCTTTCTCCGCGAGCCAGGTGAGGAACGTGCCGAGGAGACGGCGCGAGGTGCCGTTGTCGCCGTCGCCAATGGAGACGCCTTTCTCGATCTCGTCGATCCACAGCACGCACGGCGACATCGTGTCTGCGGTGTTCAGCGACTCGCGCAGATTGCGCTCCGACTCGCCGATGTACTTGTTGTGGATGGCTGCGAAGTCCAGGCGGAGTAGGGGTACGCCGAAGATGCCGGCGGCAGCCTTCGCCGCGACACTCTTGCCGCAGCCCTGGACGCCGAGCAGCAGCACGCCCTTCGGCGCTTCGAGGTTCGGCGCGCTGCCGTCGAAGGCCGGTTTCCGCAATCGCAGCCATTCCTTCAGCCGCGTCATGCCGCCGAGGTCGGCGAATTGCGCCGTGTCGTACTCGAACGCGAGCACGCCGCCGCGGTTTAACAATTCATATTTCGCCTGCATCACCGCCGGCAGATCGGTGGGCAGCAGCGCGCCGTCGTCGAAGATCACTTTGCGCGCCAGACGCTCGGTGTCGCCGGTGGACAGTCCGCCGAGATTTTCTACGAGCAGTTCCAGAGACTTGCGATCTGTCTTTACACGTTGACCGTAAGTTCGCGACCACTCCGAAGCGACGCGCTCGACGATGCCGAGACGTTCGTTCCGATCTGGAAATGCCAGGCGCAGCCGAGCGCACAGATGGTCGAGCTCGCGCGGCAGCTGGATCTCGTGGCTGATCAGCACGACGGTGCGAGCGACGCGGTCGTAGTCCTGACAGATGTCCTTCAGCAAGCGCACGTTGACCGGATCGGCGAGAAATGGATGGAAGTCGAGCAGGATGTACACGCCTGCCGTCGGCGTGGAGCGCATGGATTTCAGCACCATGTCCGGCTCGGCATTGTGTTGCTGAGCGCCGGCCAAACTAATGTCTAGCCGGCGCAAACCTTCCGTGACAGTCCACTGGAACACCGGCGTGTGCGCGTTACTGACCAGCGTCGGCGCCAGCGAGGCGAGCAGGGCGACTGCGCGCGGCTCGTCGCGCGTTTCGATGACGATGAGCGGCACGCGGCTTTTCAGCAGCGCTTCCAGTTCCCTGCGCGTGTCTGTCGAGGTGGTCATTTGTGGTGTACGGAAGCTAGGATGTGGCGAGTTCTCGAAACTGTCAGGCCGCCTCTGAGCGAAATGCAACGTTCGTCAGGCGCTCGTCGGGCGAGGACTGAGTGAACGTGGCACGTCTCAGGTTGCGTTTCCTACGTAAAAGAGCCTGCGCGATCTGCACGTCGCCGTGCGTTGGTTGGCGCGTCCCAAATTTTTTTCGCCCGCCGGGATAAAAACTGTGACGGGCTTCTTGCATCGGCGGACATTTTTGCTAAATTTCGCGCCGGCCTGTGTAAGAGAGCACCACGCGTAAGCTGCAGTGCCGCTCGACCAGAACTTGTGAGAGCTTCAGACGTTCAAGCAACCTGTCGCTCTTGTTGGTTGGTTAAGTGTTCGCAGCTTTTTGAGAGGTGCCCAACAGGTGTTGCCCCGCGCAGCCAAGCAGTCGCTCGCCGTTTCTCCGGCTCACTCCTTCGATTCCACCACGCTGACGGAAACCGAAATCCGTGCGCTGGTCGCCCGTTTCGGTTCGCCCCTGCTGGTGGTGGACTGCGAGCAGGTGCGCCGCCAGTACCGCGCGCTCAAGGCCGCGCTGCCGGGTGTGGATCTCCACTACGCGCTCAAGCCGCTGCCGCACGCTGCGGTGGTGTCGTGCTTGCGCGATGAAGGTGCATATTTCGACCTCGCCACCACCGGCGAAGTCGAGCTGGTGAAGCAGCAGGGCATTGCTCCGAGCCGCTGCATTCATACTCACCCGATCAAGCGCGACAGCGACATTCGCGACGCGCTCCGTTACGGCGTCACGACGTTCGTTGCGGACAATCCGGACGAGCTGAAGAAGTTCGTGCGCTATCGCAAGCGTGCCGAGATCCTGATCCGCGTGTCGTTCCGCAGCCCGAATGCCGTGGTCGACCTGTCGAAGAAGTTCGGCTGCGATCCGAGCGCCGTGCTGGGCATGATCGAACAGGCGCGCCGCCTCGGCGTGCGTGTGAAAGGTTTGTCGTTCCACGTCGGCTCGCAGGCGACCGACCCGGCGAAGTACGTCGAAGCTGTACAGGCGTGCACCAATATCATGGCGGAAGCCGTGCTGGCGGGGCTGCCGTCGCTCGACGTGCTCGATATCGGTGGCGGTTTCCCGGTCGCGTACAACGATAGCGTCACGCCGATCGAGGAGTTCTGCCGTCCGATCCGTGCCGCGCTGGCCAAGCTGCCGCCGCACGTGCGTGTGATCGCCGAGCCGGGCCGCTTCATCGCCGCGCCTGCCGCCATTGCCGTGTCGTCGGTGATGGGCAAGGCCAAGCGTGACGGTCGCTGGTGGTATTACCTGGACGACGGTCTCTACGGCTCGTACAGCGGTCAGATGTTCGACCACGCCAAGTATCCGGTGTCGGTGCTGCGCGAAGGCGGCGAGCTGCACGAGAGCGTGCTCGCAGGCCCGACCTGCGACTCCATCGACGTGATCGACGACTGCATCATGCTGCCGGAGCTGGAAGTTGGCGATCTGGTCGTGGGCCGCATGATGGGTGCCTACACCTGGGCCAGCGCCACTGACTTCAACTTCTTCAAGCGCGCCAAGGTCGTCGTGATGAACGAGACCGCCGACGCGCGCCGTGTGGTTCGCCTGCAGCGCAAGGCTGCCGGCGGTCGAGGCCGCGCTGCCTGAGCGCGGGGGCCTGAACGGGGTCGCCGCGTGCAGGTCAGGGTTGTAGACCACGTCGCCGGCGCGCAAAGCGCCGAAGGCATCGCGGTCGTCATCGATGTGTTTCGTGCCTTCTCGGTCGCCGCCTACGCGTTCTCGCGCGGGGCGGCGACCATCATTCCTGTCGCCGAAGTCGATTACGCGCGCGAACTGAAGCGTCAGCACCCGGATTGGCTGTTGATCGGCGAGCGCCACGCCAGACCGTTACCCGGCTTCGACTGCGGTAACTCGCCCAGCGACCTGGAAAAGCTCGATGTCGCGGGCCGCACCATCATCCACACCACTCACGCGGGTACGCAGGGCTTCACTGCGGTGCCAGGCTCGATCGAAACCCTCACCGGGGCACTGGTGAACGCCGGCGCCATCGTTCGCTATCTTCAAGCGCGGCAGCCCGCGGTCGTGACGATCGTTCGCATGGGCCACGAAGCTCGTGAGAACAGCGACGAGGACGATATCTGCGCCGAGTTGCTGCGTTCACGTCTGCTCGGCGAGCCCATGCCGGTCGCAGGCATTCGCGAGCGGCTGCGCCAGGCGTCGAGCGCGCAGAAGTTCTTCGACCCGGCTTGTGACTGGGCGCCGGAACGCGATTTCGAGCTGTGCACGCGGGTCGACGAATTCGATTTCGTGTTGCAGCGGGATACCGGCGCGTCGCCGCCGCGCCTGCGCAAGATCGACGTGCCCAAAGCATGAGTCCCGTTCTGCGCACCATCGTGCTGCTCACCCTGTCGAACGTGTTCATGACGTTCGCGTGGTACGCGCACCTGAAGGAGCTGAATCAAAAGCCCTGGATCGTCGCGGCGCTGGTCAGCTGGGGCATCGCGCTGTTCGAATATTTGTTGCAAGTGCCGGCCAACCGCATCGGCTACACGGTCATGACGTTGCCGCAGCTGAAAATCTTGCAAGAGGTGATCACGCTGACCGTGTTCGTACCGTTCGTGATGTTGTACATGCGTCAGCCGCTCAAGCTCGACTACTTGTGGGCGGCGCTATGCATGATGGGCGCGGTCTATTTCGTGTTCCGCAAATGAGCACCGCCATTCATCGCCTCGTCGATAGCTGCCGCGCCGGCAACGATCCCACCGTAGTTGCACGGCTGCGCTCGGGATGGGCGGTGATGGGCCAGCGCCAGGTGCTGACGGGTTACTGTCTGCTGCTGCCCGATCCCGTTGTTCCACACTTGAACGCGTTGGCACGTGCCGAACGTGACGTGTTCCTTTCCGAGCTCGGCTTGCTGGGCGACGCCGTGCTGGCGGCAACCGGTGCGCTACGGATCAATTACGCGATTTTCGGAAACGTGGAGCCAGCCCTGCATGCTCACGTGCATCCACGCTTTGTGGATGAGCCGGAGCCGATGCGTACCGCCAATCCCTGGGGCTATGACTGGCAGCAGGCGCCGGCATTCGATGCGCAGCTGCACGCGCCATTGCGTGACTTAATTCGCCAGCATCTGCTTCGGCTCGGCGCCACCGTATAAATTTTCCCGCCTCGTTTCCGTCACGTTTTGACGGAATTCCCAGCAGGTCCCTGTCGACTGGCGCACAGTGTCGCCAGCTGGTGACGATCTCGGGTTTACACTCGGGGCTCGCGATGTAAACTCTGCGCTGCTTGGAAGCAATCAGGAAGAGTGAGTAGCTCGATATGCGGGTCAAGTCGAGCCTGGCCAGTTACGTCGCAGAACAACTAGCGCCACTCGGGCGAATTTCCAGTCGTGCGATATTCGGTGGCGTTGGTGTGTTCATCGACGACCGTTTGCTCGCCATCGTGATGGGCGAGAAATTGTACCTGCACACCGATAAGAGCAACCTCGACGATTATGTCGCGCGGGGCATGCAGCAGTTCAAGCCGTACCCGAACGCATTCGATCTCACCACCGATCATCACGAAGTGCCGCAGGACATCATCAATGATGCCGAGCAGCTGAAGCTCTGGGGGCAGCGTGCCCTCAATGCTGCGATCGAGTCGGCGCGTGCCAAACAAATGGCCGGCATCGAGCGCTCCCGCCACCTGAAGCAGGCGAAGAAGCGTGCGAAAGAAAAGAAATAACCCAGGGCCTGTGAACACGCATTTGGTGGGCTGCGACGAGCTATTGGGGTTCAGGGCTAGGCGGGACGACCGCCGTGTACTCTCTGTACACAAGGGAGGCTGTCTCTTATACACATCTGACGCTGC
>NZ_LSRW01000064.1:0-77746 GCF_003104955.1 Steroidobacter cummioxidans
GGCTCGGAGATGTGTATAAGAGACAGGGCCTCGACGGCAATGGCATTGCTGTTCAGTCTCATCGGGTGAGCGACGCAGTTTTAAAGCTCAACTCGGCACCCACCAGCATCGCCGCCGGCGACGTCATGATGGTGTGCAAAATTTTCAGTCACGCGGCAATCTTCGCTGTGCGGAGTTACAAACGCGAACGGATACAGAAGTGAAATTACGCCGTCGGCGGGAGCGGCCTGGCGGCTCACAATTGCTCCCAGGGCTTGGGCTATCCCACCAATTGTCCGAACAACAATTTGTACCAGTACTCGCCCGGCTCGCAGGTGGCGCGGCTCATGGCGGTGGACTGGTACGTCGGCATCAACAGCCGCGGCGGGCGCTCGTTGTTCCGCAAGCGCATGGAGCTGCCGGCGGAGGAAATAGTGGCCGGCGTTTCCAATATGACCCTGACGTACCTGCAAGAGGGCGGTGACAGCTTCCAAGCACCGGCCGCCGTCACCAACTGGTCGAACGTCACTGCGGTCAGAGTCGGTCTCACGATCGATAGCATCGATCAACGCATCTCCAGCGATGCCAGCGTGAACGAGGGACGGCTGCAGCGCGAGTTCGCCAATGTCATTACATTGAGGAATCGGGTGCTATGACCGGTTCGTTACGAAACATTCCATCGCAGATGCGATCCGGCCCCGCCACTCAACGAGGCGTTGCGCTGGTCGTTGCGCTGGTCCTGCTCCTGGTGGCCACTGTGATCGGGCTGGCGAGCGTTCGTGGCACGAACCTGCAGGAGCGCATGAGCGCCAACATGTATGACCGCTCGCTGGCATTTCAGCGCGCCGAGTCCGCGCTGCGGGCCGCCGAGGATGCCATCACGGGCAACTGGCAGATCAGTGCACTCGGCGGCGTCGATTGCACCGCTGCCGGCGTCGTGTGCAACGTGATGCCCGATGACACGTTTACAGCCAGCGCCACGCCCAACCCGAGTTGGGTTGCGGTTCCGGACGTCAACAACATCAACAACGACAAGACGCCGGGTCGGCCGCAATATTTCATTCAGTACATGGGCACGGGCAGCGGCGACAGCGATTTCGGCTTGGACGCCAATGCCGGTTCCGGCTCTTACAGCGAAGCGGGCAACTCGGCCCCGGTCACCGTTGCGTTCTATCGCATTACCGCGCGCAGCAGTAATCCGATCGACCTGGACGATCGCTCCCTGGTCGTGCTTCAGACCACCGTCAAGCGCGCCATCTGATGGCGGTTCAAATCGAGGGCGTCATGTCGACGAACAATGAGATGTGGGCGAGAGTGCGAGCCGCTTGCTTCGCAACGTTCATGACATTCATAGCCGGTGTCGCGGGGGCGCAGCAAGCAACGCCTGTCGTCGGGCAGTCGCCGCTGACCGTCGGCGGTAACGTGCCGGGCAACCTCGTGCTGGTGCCGTCGGTGGAGTATCCGACGCTGGACAGCATGGCGAACCTCAATGCCTATGACGTCAATCGCACCTACGTCGGCTATTTCGACTCGGGCAAGTGCTATCGATATGTCTACCACACCGATGAGCCGGAGCGGCACTTCAATCCAGTAAGGACCACGAACAACCGCACCTGCACCTACACGAACAAGGAGTGGAGCGGCAACTTTCTGAACTGGGCGGCGACCCAAACCATCGATCCGTTCCGCAAGGCGCTGACCGGCGGCTATCGGGTCAAAGACACCACGGCCGAGACCTGGGTGGAGAAGGCGCGCTCGGACGGCAATGGCGGCGGTGGTATCTATCCAGACCGGCGCCTGCCGGCGAGCGGCGACAATAATACCCTGGTCCGGGGCGCCACTCCGGCCGACTGGGCCAATATGAACACGCGCATCGGCACGCTCGGCAACAAGATGCGCTTCACCCTCGCTGGCAACAACCTCAACGGCAGCGGCCGGAACAACAATGTGATCACGGCGTACAACCCGGATGTAGCTCTGGATTCGGCCCTGGTCTATGAAGTCAGCGTGCGGGTGAAAGTGTGCGCCTCGAGCCCCGGCTTGGAAGCCAACTGCGTGGCGTACGGAAGCAACGCGGCGAAGCCGGAAGGGCTGATCCAGAAATATGCCAAGCGCATGCGCTTCAGCGTGTTCGGCTATCTCAACGAAAGCGCAATTCTGCGCGACGGTGGCGTGCTGCGCGCCCGGCAGAAATTCGTCGGCGACGAGAAACTCGATCCCAGAAACGGTTGGATTGCCAATGCCAATCGCGAGTGGGACCCGCAAACCGGCGTGCTGATAAAGAACCCGGATCCGACCGATGCCGCGGCTACGGCGGCCAACGTAGGCACGAATAGCGCCGGCAATACCATCGATAACAGCGGCGTCATCAACTACATCAACAAGTTCGGTCAGATGACGACCCAGAATCACAAGAGTTACGACCCGGTCAGCGAAATGTTCTACGCAGCGCTGCGCTACCTGAAGAATCAGGGCAACGTGGCGGCGTATTCCAATCTGAACAGCACCAGCGCCGATGTGCGCTATAACTGGGCGGACGGCTTCCCGGTCATCACCGATTGGGATGACCCGATCCAGTACAGTTGCCAGAGCAACGCGCTGCTCGGCATCGGCGACGTCAACACGCATCGTGACAAGAACTTGCCCGGCAATGCGAACAGGAGCGAGGAGCCGGCCGTCCCGCCCGAGGTGGCGAGCGACACGACCATCAACGTCGTCACTGCGACGCAACGGGTTGCGACGATCGAAGGCATCACGATCGACACGACCGGGGAGTTCACCGGCCGCAACAACTCCGCATATATCGCGGGTCTGGCGTACGACGCGAACACCATGGATTTGCGTCCAGGCGCCAACGACTTTCGTGGCAAGCAGACCGCGTCGACCTATTGGGTGGACGTGCGTGAAGCACAGACGCTGCTCGGCAGGGCGAGGAACCAATACTGGCTCGCGGCCAAGTACGGTGGCTTCACGCTGCCGGAAAACGAAAGCTATGACCCATACACGCGCACCGAGGCGCTGCCTGCCAGCTGGTGGGCCAGCAACGAAACCCTGAGTACCGGCGATGTCCGCCCGCAGAATTTCTATGTGGCGAGCGAAGCCGAAGCGATGGTGCAAAGCTTGAATCGCGCGTTCGCCAGGATCGCACTCCCGAAACCCGGTTCCGGCAGCTCGCTGGGCTCGAACTCGACTCGCATCGACACGGATACGCGCATTTACCAGGCCAAGTTCTACAGCGGCAGCTGGTTCGGCGAGCTGGAGTCGTTCCAGATCAATACCAGCACCGGTGCGCTGAGTTCTGTGTGGCGGGCAAGCGGCGTGAACCGCGATACGGCTTGGGCAGACCGGCCGATCTATGTGCACAACCCTCAGGGGGGAACGGCCGCCACCCGATATCGCTTGTTCACCTACAACAATCTTGGCTCGGATCAAAGGACCAAGCTTGGCTCGCAGGATGTCGTGAACTATTTGCGCGGCGATCGCAGCAAGGAGCAGGAGCAGACGAATGGAACGTTGCGCACGCGTGGCGGGGTGCTCGGCGACATCGTCAATTCCACGCCGGTGTTCGTCGGCAAGCCAAACCCATCGCTGTACTTGAATGCAACGTTCACCGGTGCCAGCGCGTATAGCCAGTTCGCGGTGGCGCAGGCCGACAGGACGCCCATGGTGTACGTCGGTGCCAACGACGGCATGCTGCATGGTTTCAATGGCAACACGGGTGCGGAGGTCTATGCCTTCGTGCCCAATGCCTCGATCGAGCATGGCATGAAGGAGCTCAGCAATCCGGAGTACGAACATCGCTATTTCGTCGATGGCGAGATGGCCATCAGCGATGTTTATGACACCGGCAGCAGCAGCTGGAAGACCGTGCTGGTGGGCACCATGGGCCGCGGCGGCCCGGGCGTGTTTGCGCTCGATATCACCAATCCCGCCAGCGTGCAGTTCCTTTGGGAGAAGAGCGCGACGGACATTCCGGCGCTCGGCAAGAACATCGGCAGACCGGTGATCACGCAGGTGGCCAACGGCGATTGGCGCGTGATTTTCGGTAACGGCGCGGACAGCACGGGAGGAAGCGCCCAATTGGTGATGATTGGTGTGTTCTCCGGGACTGCCACGGTCGCCAACACTGGGGCGGCTAACGTTAACGCACTCAGCGCCGTACTGGCGCGTGACACCAATCTGGATGGGTTTGCCGATACCGCTTTTGCCGGCGACCTGCGCGGCAACCTGTGGAAGTTCACCGGTCTGTCGGGAACGCCCACAGTGAGGCAGATCTTCGCGGCGACCGACCCGAGCACCAATCCGCAACCGATCACGGCCGCACCGTTGGCCGGCAGGGATCCCAACACGGGTGCCCTGTGGGTGTTCTTCGGCACCGGCCGCTATTTGAACACTGCCGATATCGACGATCACCAGGTGCAAACCTGGTACGGCATCAAGGATGAGTACAGCACGCTGACTACCAGGAGCGAATTGGTCCGGCGCGAGATTCTGACCGAGTCTCGGCAGGACGGACTGGCCGTACGCACCGTGCAAACTGGCGATGCCGGCGAACTGGGAGGCCTGCGCGGCTGGTACATGGATCTGGTGTCGCCGGGGACTAACGGTCAGCGGGGTGAGCGCATGGTTGTGCCAAACCGCTTTCAAGGCGCGGCGTTGATCGGCACCACGCGCATTCCTGCAGCCGTCGACCCGTGCAATCCCACGGGCACTGGTTTCATCATGGCCATCAATCCGTTCACCGGCGGCAGACTCGACTCGACCTTCTTCGATGTCAATCGCGACAGCCAGTTCAACAATGCTGACTTGTCGCAGGTGGATGGCAATATCATCTCCGGCATTGGCTTCGACACCGGCTCGAACAATCCGAATTTCGTCGAGAACGAGATGTACGTGAGCCTGGACGATGGCAGCACCGAGCACCTCAAAGTGCAGGGTGGCAACTCCAGTGCCGGACGCTTGAGCTGGCGTGAGCTGGTGAATTGACGGATCGTGAAGTCATGAAACATTCAAGGAATACACGCCGCTTCGGGTCTGCCGCCTCGTTCCAGAGGGGTGTCACGCTGATCGAGCTGCTGGTCGTGATGGTGATCGTCGGTATTCTCGCGGCGATCGCGTACCCGTCCTATCAGCGCTACGTGGCACGCACGCATCGAAATGCGGCGGCCGCGTGTTTGTCGCAGATTGCGCAATCTTTGGAGCGGCGCTACACGACCAATCTGACCTACGTCGGTGCCGACATCAATCCAGGCTGCGAGACCGAAAACGATCTCCAGCGCTTTTACACAATCACAATCCCCGAAGCCTCACTGAGGCAATCGGAATACGTCGTGCAGGCGGAACCGACCGCTGTCCAGAACCGGGCGGAGGGTCAGCAGTGTGGCACGCTGAGTCTGAATCACACTGGCACCCGTCGCTCGAACAACAACAACACTTGCTGGTGACGTGATCATTTGACGCTGTAGCCGCGTGCATCCAGGCACGCCGACATCGCGCGTCGATAGTCGCTGCGTTTACTCGCGTTCTGATCGTCGGCGACGCCGCCGCCCGGCTGCGTCGGATCGAATTGCGTCTCGTCTCTGGCCCAACTGTGGCACTCGTATCGATCCTTTGCCTGTTGATCCGACGATTGCCCGTTCTTCGGATACATGAAGACGTCGTTGTTGACCGAGGCGCTGCTGCCCGACGTTTGTTCGGGCGGATCGACCACTTGATAAGCGTGGGCGGAATCGCGCCACACGTAGTAAGTGTCGTCGGCAACATAGTAACGAGTGGGGCCGAACCAGATGGACGTGTAGAAGGGCGGCAGAACGGGCACGTAGAGACCGATCGGCGCGTGCACGACAACGAAGTTGGGTCCACGGGGCGCGTACCAAATGCCTCGCGAGTAAAAGTAACGACTGCCGCCGGGTGCGACGATGACGTGTCGCTGGGCCGGTATCGCGTGGACTTGGTAGCCTGCGCGAGGATAGTGATAACCGTGGCCGGGTGACTGAGCGTGCGCAAGCTGCGTCAGACCAAGAACGAGACACGCCAGCAGGCCAAAACTCATTCGCGTCTTCATAACGGTACTACTCTCGATCATTGCGTGCTATAGCCGCGCCCGGCGAAACAAGCGGACATCGCGCGACGGTAGTCTTCCACTTTGCGATCGACAGCGGACTCACGGCTGCGTTGCGCGTCGTTGCGTTGCTGCTCCACTTGTTGAATGCGTTGATCGCGCTGGGCGTCGCTGGCGGCACCAACCATGGCGCCAGCAGCAGCACCCATCGCGGCAGCCGGACCGGCGTGGTAAGGGCCGCCGATGAGAGCTCCGAGCACAGCACCTGTCACGGCTCCGCCCGGGATCGAACTCGGCGGTTGGTTCACGACACGAACACGGGCACGTTGGGGCAGGCTGGGCGCGCTCGGGTCGAACCCGGACTGCTTCACGGCCCACAGATGACACTCGTAGCGATCCCGGTCCTGCTGTTCCGCCGTTTGATTCCTGAGCGGATAGGCGTAGACGATGGATTCCTGACTAGGTGTGGGCGGCGGCGCAGGCGCTGGGCCTTCGACAGTCGTCGGAGTCGATGCGCATGCGCCAACACTCAGGCAGGCGCCGATGGAGAGTAGCGTTCGTTTCGCGGCGTTCACGAGGTTCACCTGGGGCGTGACATCGTGACTGCAAGCATCGCGCAGCCCGGGGCGGAACGTTGTAATCAGTTGTAATCAACTGTGGGCTGCGCGTTCGGACGCTCCGGCTCAGGTCGGCGCGTGAGTTTCATAGCCGGAGGACCCCAGGCCGTTGCACGAGACTTCGACCCGTTCGCTGCGGGTCGCCGAGTAGGCCATGCTGACGAGCGCGTCCGCATCGATCTGCGCTTTGCTGTCGAAACGTAGCAGTCGGCCGTCCGGCATCGTCATATACACGGCCACGACGAGGTTGCATTGGGTCACCACCACGGATGTGAGTGGATGGCCCTCGATCTGCGGTGCATTCTCTTCAGGGGGAATCTCTTCGCCACGGGGTGTCTGCGCTTGGGCAGAAGATATCGAGAACAGGAGCTGGGTCGCTGCAACCAGCGCAGCGATATGGAGCGGACGGTTCACTGCATACCTCGCAAAGAAAATGGCGCTCGGGAATTGGCGCTTGGGGGGTTAGCGCCCGGCTGCAGCAAACGGTTCCGCGCTCGCAAAAGATTTCGAAATGCAGTGGGAGAAAGTCCCACGCTCAAGCGGGATCGATAAAGCTGTTGATCGACAATCGACCTGAGCGCGGATCGGCATCGGGCACGAAGTTAGCATCGATCGAACCGGAGTGCAGCGAGTTGCGACGGTACACCAGCATGCGATTGAACACGCCTTCGGCCTGTGCAATTCGTTCGAACAGCGGCGTGTCGCCATTGATGTAGCGCAGCCCTGGGCAATCCGGCCCGGCGTTCTGTGCTTGCACCACATCGAAATATTCCGGCCCTCGCACTTCATCGAGAGTTTCAAAGCCGGTGGCGCGATGGCGGTAGAAGGCAGTGCCGCCGAGATTGCTCTTGAACAGGTAGTGGACGGTTGCGAATCCCTCGCTCGAGAGCGAGTCCACGTGCGGGATGCGCTGCATGGGAGTGAGATCCATCGCGGCTGTCGTCACCAGTGAAAAGTGACACATACTGAGTCTAAGTGTGTTGCCCGCGAAATCGAAATGTTCGCTGAGCAGCGGCAGCAGGCGCGTGGCGAGGAAGTGTTCATAGGAGGGCGGAGCCTTGGCCCGGATCCCGGGATAAAAGCGGCCGCCCGAGGTGAACTGTGCCGTGCTGGCCTTTTTGATCAGGCGCTCGGGCTCGGCGACGAAGTTGTCGATCACCAGCAGCGTCGCACGCTCGCGGCCGAACACCAGCTTCTCGAGCCGAAATTGCGGGTGAAAGTCGAGAATCATGGGTCCGTCCACCGGTGAGCGTTGCAGGCATAAGACTACTTTAGCAGCCGCGAACCTTGCTACGAAGTTGAGGGGCCGCAGCTGCCTTGGTCACGGCGTCAACAGGGTTTTGGTCAGGACGTGGATGATGAGGCCAGCAAGTCCACCGATCAGCGTACCGTTCACACGGATATATTGGAGGTCGGCGCCGATCGCGGATTCCATGCGACTGCTGAGCGTATCTGCGTCCCATTGCTTGACCGTGTCCGCGATCAAGTGCGCAACTTCGTGCCGTTGCAGCTCGAAAACACGAATGACGACCGCGCGCATCATGAGATTGATCTCGGTGCGCAGCGACTCGTCGTTCAGCACATTCTCGGCGACGCCGCGCAACCATTGTGCGAGTGGCGTATCGATCGAGGAATCCTGACTGGCGGCATGCGCGGCGATCTGATCGACGAGATCTCGCCCCACGCCACGTAGGTAGTCTTCGAAGGCCGGCTGCTCGAGCAATTGTTTCTTCAGTCGCTCGCCCTCGGCCAGGAACTGAGGTGACGACAGCAACTGTTGGCAGAGTTGGGCCAGCGCCTCATTGATACGCGTGCGTAGCGCATGATCCGGATCCTCCGCCGCCGTGCTCAGGATTTCGTCGAGCACGGTGACCAGCCGGTCGGCGACCTTTCGGTCCACCGCAAGACGTCGCCACAGCCAGGAGGTCCGTACGCTCACGGCGTGACGCAATTGCGGCTCGTATTCGCGGACCAGCTCGGCGGCCTTGCGGAGCAGGGCGTCGACCAGCCGATTGTGACCTTGCTGCGCCATGAGCCCTGCAAGGATTCTGCCGAGTAACGGCGACAGCTCGGTGCGCTCCACGGGGGCGAGCAAATATTTGCGGATCAGCTGGCGCAGAGCATCGTCGCTCAGCGAACTGGCGATCGTCGCGAGGCCGCGCATCAGGCCCGTGGCTGCCACGGAGCTGTTCTGTGGATCGCTCAGCCAGCGTGCGAGACCGCCTGCGAGATCGGCGGCCTGGATTTTCTCGGCGACGATTCGAGGCGCGAGAAAATTCTCCTCCACGAAGCGCCCGAGGCCTTCGCCAATTCGGTCCTTGCTCCTCGGGATCACTGCAGTGTGCGGAATGGGGATACCCAGCGGATGGCGGAACAGGGCGGTGACCGCGAACCAGTCCGCAAGCGCGCCGACCATCGCCGCCTCGGCGAAGGCACGAACGTAGGCAACCCACGGATGCGTGCGCTCCAGTACGTAGGCAATGACGTAGAGAATACTGACCGCAATGAGCAGTCCAGTCGCGACTCGCCGCATCTGGCGCAGCCCACGGGGAGTGGGGGTTCGCTGCATGTGGTCCTCTGGCCCTCCGGAACTACCAGCCTGGATGGGGAATAATAGGGCAATTCACCAATGTGACATGGCGGTGTGGAATGATTACCGTGGCTGAATCCTCCGCGAGGAGCCCCCGATGAACAACGATCTACCCTTCGATCAGGACGAATTGATCCGGCGCATCGGCCGCGAGCTCGCCGACAGCGCCGACGAAGAGCTGGAGATGGAGTTCGAGGATCACCATCCGCTGCCCGGGATTCCCGGCGGGCAGGACGGCGCGGCGGAGAAGGAATATCGGCGTCAGTACTTCCGGCAACTGCTGCGCCTGCAAGCGGAACTGGTGAAGCTGCAGGACTGGGTGGTCGCGACCGGGCAGAAGATCGTCATCCTGTTCGAAGGGCGCGACGCCGCCGGCAAGGGGGGTGCGATCAAGCGCATCACGCAACGGCTCAATCCACGAGTGTGCCGGGTCGTAGCATTGCCCGCACCGAACGATCGCGAGCGCACTCAATGGTACTTCCAGCGGTACGTGGCGCATTTGCCGGCCGCGGGTGAAATCGTTTTGTTCGATCGCAGCTGGTACAACCGCGCCGGCGTCGAGCGTGTGATGGGCTTCTGCACGCCGGAAGAATACGAGGAGTTCTTCCGCTCGGTGCCCGAGTTCGAGCGCATGCTGGTGCGCTCGGGCATCCATCTGTTGAAGTACTGGTTCTCCATCACCGACGAGGAACAGCATCTGCGCTTCCTCGGGCGCATTCACGATCCGCTCAAGCAATGGAAGTTGAGTCCCATGGATCTGGAGTCGCGCCGCCGTTGGGAGGATTACACGAGGGCGAAGGAGATCATGCTCGAACGCTCGCACATTCCCGAAGCGCCCTGGTGGGTGGTGCAGGCCGTTGACAAGAAACGCGCGCGCCTGAACTGCATCGATCACCTGCTGCAACAATTTCCATACGCGGAGGTGCAGAAACCCGATGTCGTCTTACCTCAGCGCGAACGGCACGAGCACTATTCCCGCCAGGCCGTTCCGTCGAACATGCTGGTCCCAGAGGTGTACTGACTCATCGCGAGCAACAGCAGTCCCACCAGCATGGAGAGCAGATCCATGCTGCCGCCACCGCCATCGCTGTGTCCATTGCTGGCATTTCCAGTCTGGCCGCCGTTTGCATTGCTGGTTCCGGGCTCAGACGCCGGCGCTGCTTTGATCTCTAACGTGATGGTGGTCGCTGCTGACTGACTGTGCGTGTCGACGACTGTGAGCGACACCCTCGCGGTTCCTGTTTGTCCCGCGGCCGGAGCGAGGCTCATCGTGCAGGCCAAAGTTTCCAAGCCGCAGCCTGCGCTGATCGAGATGCCGGCATCGGGCAGTACGGTTTCGTTATCGCTGCTGGCGCTCACGGTCAGCGTGCCGGAGCCATTCAGTGTGAATGCGATGGGAGCGGGCGCACTCGGCAGGGTGATCGACTGACTGGCTGCCGAGGTCACGCTGATGGTCGGGGGCGGTGGGGAGGCCGGAGGCTCGGGCGGATTCGGCGGGGTCGCGGCGTTCGCGACGGTGAGCGTGCCGATCGTATAAAGCTGGTCCGTGTTCCAGGACAAGCCCGAAGGGAGCGGGGGTAGGGTCAGAGTGCCGAACGTGCCTGACAGCGAATTGAACGAGAGCACTTTGAACTGATCGCCGATCGCGGGCGTAAAGCCACCGGTCAGCTCCACTTTCAGCGTCGCCTGGTTCAACGTCAATGCCCGAGCGACTGTCAGCTGACCGTGATTCGTGCAGGCGGTGGTGCCGCCGACATCGACGACCAGCGTCATGCTCGGTTGCAAAGTCACTGCACCGGGATCGCTCGGGCAGCCGCTCGCGTGGATTTCGCCCATCATGGCGGCGACTTCGGCTGCAGAGAGCGTGCGTGCTCCGAGCCCTGTGTAATGAACACCGTCTTCGAGAAATTCGGAGCTTCGACCGCCGTTGGCCTGCCAACCGATGTTCTCCATCAAACGTCGCGCGTTGATGACCATGACGTTGGGATCGCTTTGCGCGATGGCGAGTTGCGCGCCGACATATCGGTCGTACTCAGCCATCCGCGCTGCGGGCAGCGTGCTTTCGTAAACGTCTGCAATGAGGATGATGGGGAAGCTGGCATTGCCCACCCAGGTTCGCACGCGCGAGATCACCGCTGAAATATCGGATTTGAACTGCGCAGCGCTGCTACTGCCGCCTTCATTGGCCCCATAGTGCAGGATGGCGGCGTGGAAACCGAATGCGGAGAACATCTGACCGGCATTGGCGTGAGTGCTCAGGAACCGCGACGCCGTATAGCCGCCGAGCGAAAAGTTGTCGATCACGACGCCTTGCGGATGCGTCTTGTTGACGAAGCGCAGTCCGATGACGTCGGTCAGTGCCTGGTCGCTCGAGCCGAATACCTCGAGCTGCAGGTAGGGATGGCGATTGAAATCCAGGGTCGAGGTCTCGCCCGACTGGATGGAAAACGTCGGCGCCTGAAGCCCGAGCGCGAGCGTTCCTCGGGTCGTGACGGCAGCGGCATAGGAAACCGAGGAGGTTGCATTGGGACGGGCTTGATAGCCGATCTCGCCCGATGTGACATTGGTCGCGGCGTAGATGCGGGCTTTGACCACGCCCGAGGTGTTGAAATAGGAAACATCGGTCGGAATCTGCGTGCTCGGATCGACGCCGCTTGCATCGGGCCGCAGCATGGTCAATTGGCCGCGATTGCCGCCGGTAATGTTGCTCGCGCCGTTCAGGGTCGAGAAGGCGCTCGGCTGGGCATTCGGCAGAATCTGGGTGGCATCGAGTCGCGTCGCCGTGGGCCCCGGTGCCGCGCAGTGTCCTGCAAGCAGCCAGTTCGCGGGGCCAGAGTTGCCGTAATAGAAACATCCGACCACCGGCGTCTCAGGCGAATTGCCAAAGCGCTTCCACATCTCATAGTTCAATAACGGAATGTACTGGAAGCCGTGCGAGCCGGGGCTGGTCTCCTGCGAGTCGCCCAGTACCGCAATACGTAGGGTTTGCGTCTGCGCTGCCTGCCACAGGGCCTGGAACACCTGTGGCCGTTGTGCGTAAAAGAAATCGACGTCATGAAAACTGGGATAGGCTTGCTGGGCGTTGCCGCTCGAGGGCCATACAAGTGCAATTGCGCTGAGCGCCGCCCACAGCGGCGCTCCGATAGTTCGCGGCATCTTGGTCTCGTTGCGGTGATGCGAGCGCGATTCACTCTGTTCGAGCTCACCGGTCGCTCGCTGCTCCACGCTAAACGTGAGCAGGAACTACTTTGGTTCCGTGCAATGTGACATGTCGCAGCGCTAGCCGGAGTCCGGCCTGACCAGGTCTCGGGAGATCAGGGTGGTGAGGCCGGTGTTGGTCACCAGCAGCCGGGCGCCCGCCGGGCTCAGGTGAACTGCATCGCTGTATAAAACGGGCTTGCCAGGAGGCCGCTGCGAGCAAACTTTCGTAGCACACAGCACTGCGATTGCGTCGACCAGTTGCAAACCCGGGATCTCCAGCTGAACCCGATTCAGCACCCGGTTGTAAGGTGCCATGGCGAGCTCTACCTGCTCGCGGGCGCGCTCCGGATGGCACTGTGTCGTGGGCAATTTGAAAGCGCGGAGAAAACAGGCAGGCGGGCTTGCGTACGCGGGAATCTCGCCGAGATAAATCACGCGCGAGAATCGGGAGAGCTCGCTCAACAAGCTGCGCACGCCGTACTCGAACAGCGCCTCCTTGGATTCGTTGGTGCTGCCGCTCTCGCGGCTCAAGTGAAACTTGGGATTGCTGATGAGCACGGAGCCGTTGCCGACGACGACGATGACCTTCGGCTTGGTCTGCTGTGCGTATGCGACGAAGGTGCGCCAAACGTCCTGACACTCTTTCTCGTTGTCATCGTAGCCGATGAGGCGCACGTTGAGGACCGGTGGGCAGCCACCGCGACCCAACAGCATGACTGTGTATTCCTGCGACAGCGCTGGCGCTGCGACCTCGTATATCGCGTGGGCTCTGGAGTCTCCGACGAACAGGATCGAGGGCGGCTGCGGGCCGGTGGTGCGGCAGTAGTTGACGGGCATCTCCGCGGCAAAGCGGGCGCGACAGACCTTGTCGATCTTCGGGCCATGAACCAGTGCCAGTATGTCCGGATCGAAGCGCTGCGCCACGCCGCCGGTGACATAGATCACCATCCCAGCGGCGGCCGCGACGGCCGCGGACGCAGCCAGGCGGTAGTTCAGCCTGCGCTCCTTGCGTCTGCGGATGGGCATTTCGATGAACTGATAGGTGATCCACGCGAGCAGGAAGCTCATCCCCACTGCGACCCAGCGAATCGCCAGCGGCGGCAGGCCGGCTTCGAGAATGTTCAGGAACGACAGCAGGGGCCAGTGCCACAAGTACAGCGCATAGCTGATCAGTCCGACCCACACCAACGGTCGCCAGCCCAGGACACGGCGCTGAATCCATGCATGCGCGGGTGTCGCCAGGATCAGCAGTGTGCCGGCGACCGGCAGTAACGCGGGCCAACCTGGAAATGGCGTCTCGGTATCGAAGCTCGCGATCGCGACCAGGATCAATGCCAGGCCCGTCAGCGGCAGCAGGTTCTGAGCCGCAGCGAGCCGGCGATTCGCACCGAGTTCGCTCGTTACAGCGCGTGTGGAGCGCTCCATCAGCAGCGCCAACAGGCAGCCTGCACCCAACTCCCAGAAGCGCGACACAGGCCAGTAGAAATTCGCGACCGGCGCCGCCTGCGCCAGCTGCACGCTCAACGCAAAGGAGGTGAGCACGAGGATTGCGAGAATCGTGAGCAGCGCCGTCCTACGCTTCCACAGCGTCACCATCAGCACGGGCCATAGCAGGTAGAACTGTTCTTCGATACCCAAAGACCACAGATGCAGCAACGGTTTGAACTCCGCCGCGGTATCGAAGTAGCCGCTTTCGCGCCACAGCGCGATGTTCGCGAGGAATACCGCCGCTGCCGTCGCATGTTTGCCCAGTTCCTTGAATTCGTTGGGCAACAGCAGCACCCAGCCGAGCGCCAGGATGGTGACCAGCACCAGGATCAGTGCAGGAAACAAACGCCGCACGCGGCGCCAGTAAAAATCCGCGAACGAAAAATCGGCGTGCAATAACTGGCGCGCGACGATGCTTGTGATCAAGTAGCCGGAGATCACGAAAAACACGTCGACGCCGACGTAGCCTCCCGGGACGGCTTCCGGAAACGCGTGGAATCCAAGCACGGCAAGCACGGCCACCCCCCGCAAGCCATCGACGGCGGGGCGATATTGGAAATGCTCGGCGTGCCCCGCTGACAGGACGTCAGGGTGCATGGGCAGACCCTCTCTAACTCGACCAGGAAAATTCGAGAGTTAAGAGAGTCCGGTACTACGGTGGAGAGGAGAGCGACGCGGCAGCAGAGGAAGCCGGCGACAGCAGCGCGGAACAGCTGGTGTTACTCAGCATCGGGCGGTCCTGCGAGCGATGCTGTTGCCCGAAGATGGAAAAGCGCGCCGGCACGCGGCGAACGTGATGACCCTTACGGCGGCGCCAGACGATTTTTCGTAAGAACTGCAGACACGGCATCGGAACGTCCGATGCGCTCGTGTTTGTTTGTCTTGCGCAGCCCTTCATGTGACGAGCAATCGCCGTCTCGACCCCAAAGTTCCTGCACTTTGTGCGATCAAAAATTTTCTACGGTGATCCGTCTACGCCGAGTTCGTAGCCTTTGCCGGCGGGTGCGTCGAACTGGTTCACCAGCTTCGCGTACTGCGGCGGATAGAGCCGCGACACCTCGAACTGACCGCTGGTGCGATCAGTCACTGCATCGATGGTCTGTCGCAGGATCATCGCGTGGCCGACGACATTCCATTTGCCGTCGATGTCCTCGACCAGCAAGACGCGCGTCGGTTTGAGGTTGTAGAGGCGCCGGCCCGCCAGCGAAAAATCATAAACCCCGCCGACGCGCAGCTCGGCGGGAAAACCGGCGCCACGCTTGAGCTTCAGCGTGTCGTTGAGTTCGATCAGATGTCCCATGAGTGTTCCTTGCGTACGGCGGCAGCGATTGTAACCGCTGCAAGATCTGCGATGATGCTGTCGGAGATCGGACCTCATCGTATGCCAGGGATCAAATGCCATACCTCCTCATCGTACTGCTGTTTTTGACCGCCAAGAGTCTTGCTGCCGAGCAGCCCATCGAGCTGCAAACCGGCTCTGGAACGTTGCACGGCACGCTCAGCACACCAGCGTCGGCGGGGCCTTTTCCCATCGCTCTGATCATTGCTGGCTCCGGTCCAACGGATCGCGATGGCAACAGCGCTATGCTGAGTGGCAAGAACGATGGGCTGAAGATGCTCGCACTCGCACTAGCCGATGCAGGCTTTGCCGCAGTGAGATACGACAAGAGAGGCGTCGGCAAGAGCGCCGCGGCGGCCGTGACCGAGGCGGATTTGCGCTTCGATCATTACGTCGAGGATGCCAGGGCGTGGATCGAGCAGCTCTCCAAAGATCAGAGGTTTCGAGGCGTCGCGGTCATCGGGCACAGCGAGGGATCGTTGATCGGCATGATCGCCTCGCAAGGAACTCGGGCCGCGGCATTCGTCTCGATCGCGGGTGCCGGCGAGCCGGCTTCGGCAACTCTGAGACGACAACTGCGCGGTCGTTTTCCGCCCGCGCTGATCGAGCGCAACGAGGCGATCCTGAAGGGACTCGAAGCAGGAGAGCTGTCGCCCGACGTCCCTCAGCCGCTGATGCCGCTGTATCGGCCGAGCGTACAGCCGTACCTCGTGTCGTGGTTTCGGTATTCACCGACGATCGAGATTGCGAAGCTGACCCTTCCAGGGCTGATCGTCCAGGGCGATACCGATATCCAGGTGACGGTCACCGACGCCGAATCGTTGCAGCAGGCGTGTAAGCAATGCGAGCTGCGAATCGTGCGCGGCATGAATCATGTCCTGAAGCTGGTTCTGGCGGATCCAGGGCAGCAAGCTGCTTCCTACGGCGATCCGTCCTTGCCGGTGGCGCCCGACCTGATCCAGTCGATCGGCGCATTCCTCGCTCGCTCGACGAAGAGCGTCGGTAACGCGGATCCGTTAAAGTAGCCGTCCGGGGGAAGGATTCAGTCAGGATCGATCGATGTCATTGTTCTCACGCTTTCGCAAAGCGCCGCAGCCTTCAGCTCCCGCGAAGCAGCCGGAACCCATAGCGCCCAAGGCTCCCGAGCCGCGTGCTCCAGAGGCTGCGCCGCTCGCGGCACAGGAGGAGCAGGGCTTGCAGGCAGCGATGGCCGCCGGCGATATGCCGACGCTGGCCAGGCTGGTCATCGACGGCACGTCGACCAGGATCCGACAGCAGGCGGCCGAGGCCATCGACGATCCGGCACTGATCCGCCAGCTGATCCGCGACGCCCGCGGCGGCAAGGACAAGAGCGTCTACAAGATCCTGACACGCAAGCGCGACTCGCTATTGGCGCAGGAGCGCGAAGTCGAGCACCTGCACGCTGAAGTCGCGGCGGCGGCGGCGGCCATCGAAAAGCACAGTCATCGTCCGTATGACCCGATGTTCACGCCGACCCTGGAGCAGCTGGAAAGTCGCTGGACGGCCGTAGCACCCCATGCAGAGCCGGATGTCGCCGAGAAAACCCGGCAGGCAATCGACCGCGCGCGAGAAGTCGTCGCTCAGCACTTGCGACAGATCGCCGCCGAAGCGGCTCGCCAGCTGGCCGCTGCCAATGCGGCCACCCAGGCCCAGCAGCAACGGGAGCAGGAAGAGAAGGCTGCCGCCGCCGCCGCTGCCGAGCGAGCCCAAGTCCACGAAGCCGAACACAAGGCTGAAGTCGAGAAGCACGAGGCGGAAGCGAAGTCATTGCGCCAGATCGGTGGCCTGCTTCGCAAAGCCCATGGTGCCCTCGCGTCCGGCAGCAGCAAGACCGCGGCAGGCTTGCGCCGAGGCATCGAGGAGAGGCTCGCCGGCGCGCCGCCGTTGCCGGCCCATCTTGCCAATCAACTGCGACATCTCGATGAGAAACTGCAGGAGCTGAAGGACTGGAAGAGCTTCTCGGTCGCTCCCAAGCGCATCGAGCTGATCGAAAGAATGGAGTCGCTGATCGGCGCGACACTGCATCCCACGGCGCTGGCGGGGCATATCAAGGATCTGCAGGAACAGTGGCGGACCTTGAGCAAGGGCGCGGGCGAGAATGGCGAGGCAGAGTGGCAGCGCTTCCATGAAGCCGCGCAGAAAGCGTTTCAGCCGTGCCGCGAATTCTTCGAGGCGCAGGATCAGGTCAAGGCCGACAACCTGCAGCAGCGAGGCCTGCTGTTCGAGCGGCTCGCCGCGTTCGAGGCGCAACACAATTGGGAGCAGCCCGATTGGCGCAACGTGATCACAGCGGTGCGCGAAGCCAGACAGCTTTGGCGCCAGCACTCGCCAGTGGATCCGGCCGCGGCCGAAGAGTTGCAAGGGCGCTTCAATACATTGACAGCAACTCTGCAGAGCCGAATAGATGCTGAGTACGCGCGTAACGTCAAAGAAAAGAAATCACTGATCGAGCGTGCGCGAGCGCTCTCCGGATCCGCGGAGACTCGCAAAGCTATCGATGAAGTCAAACGACTGCAGGAGCAATGGAAGGCCGTCGGCCCGGTGTCGCGCGAGGACGATCGCAAGCTATGGGAGGACTTCCGAAAGCAATGCGACGCCTTGTTCCAGAGACGACAGCAGGAGTTTGCGACCCAGAACGCGGCGCTGGACTCCAACAAGTCGCAGGCCATCAGCCTGTGCGAAGACGTCGAGAAGATTGCACAGCTGTCTGGTCAGGAACTGATCGACGGCGCGAAGCGACTTGCCGAGTTGCGGGCCGCTTTCGACGGCATCGAGGAATTGCCAAGAGCCGATGCACGACAACTGCAAACCCGCTTCGAGCGCGCGCTCGAGCGTTGTCACAAAGCTGTCGCTCAACAGCACGCTCGGGATGCGGAGCAGGGCTGGACAGCGTTGCTCGATGCATCGAACGCCGTGCGTGCGTATCGACTTGCGGTTACTCGACCGGCCGATGAGGCTGAGCGTGAATCGCTGAAGCAGATTGCCGAGGCTCAGCTGTCGACACCGACGAAATGGCCCAAGCGCGGGCTGGAGACGTTGAAGCACGCTCTCGCTCAGCCGGCCAACGACGAGCTCGCCGCCAACGAGCTGGTGCTGCGGACCCTCTGCGTCCGCGCCGAGATCCTGACCGACACACCGACACCCGAGGCCGATCAGACGCTACGCCGCGAATACCAAGTGAAGCGGCTGATGCAGAGCATGGGGCAGGGGATCAAGGCCGAAGAAGGCCTCGATGCACTGACGCTCGAATGGCTGGCGGTGGGGCCGACCGAGGAGGGCACGTACCTGCCGCTGCTCGATCGGTTCAAGGCGTGCCGGAGGAAGGCGGTGTAACCAAACCGGCGCTCAGGCAGCCTCTGCCCGCAGCTTGAGGCCGAGCGCGCGCGTGACTTTGAGTACGGTGCCGAGGCTGGGATTTGCGCCCTTGCTGAGCGCTCGATACAGGCCTTCGCGCGTGAGGCCGCTGTCACGCGCGACGCGTGACATGCCGCGAGCACGGGCGATGTCACCGAGCGCGGCAGCGATGAATGACGGATCGTCGCCCGCCTCCTCAAGGCATGCTTCGAAATAGGCGACAACATCTGCCTCTTTGCGCAGATGATCGGCCACGTCCCACTTGGAGAATGTGACTCGCGATTTGCTGGCCGATTTCTTCGTGGCCGACTTGCGTCCTGGACGCTTGGTTGGCATGACTATGTACTCACTCGGTCCAATGCTTTTCGATCTCGATCGCGCGCTCGATATCCTGTAAACGATCGGTTACAGATACTGAGTTAGCCCCTCTGGGTGTAAGAAAAGGCCGGGTCGCGAGCACTGGCGTCGTCAACGACCGTCGGCGCCCCGGCGAGCCTGTCGTTCCGAGGAAAATTTCTTTCCCAAGGTGACGGCTGCATCTCTTGGATCGAGAATTTCTCCACACGATGGGCAATTGAGTCTAAGCCCGGTTTCGTGCCCGCACTTCTTGTGGACGATGACCAGCGCAGGCGGGTTGTTCTTTTTCAGTCCGCTCCACTTTTCGCCCCAGTTCTTCAGACTGAGTAGCAGCGGATAGAAATCCAGACCCTTGTCGGTAAGCCGGTATTCATATCGCACGGGTCGCTGGCTGTACTGGCGTCGTGCAACGATGCCGTCCTCCTGCAATCGCTTGAGCCGAGTGGCAAGCAAATGCGACGACATCCCCGTTTGCACCTGAAATTCCTCGAATCTTCGAGCGCCCAAAAACAGCTCACGAAGGATGAGCACGGTCCATCGATCGCCAACCACCGCCAGTGATCTGGCAATGGGGCACACCGTGTCGCCAACATCGGCCCAACTCATGTTGACTCCCTTCAAAAATTGAAGCTAGTATTTTGCCGCGCCATTCTTCGAAGTTCAACGACACGCGCGCGGCGCATTGCTCGAGGGAATTGGCGTGAACCGCTAAATCTGCGCCCGAAGATCGCGCGCATCTTTTTGTACAGCATGCAATGACAGCAATCTCAAACGTCGGTCCGGCTTGGTACTTCGAGCAACTGAGTGACGATGAATTCTCCCCGACGAGTTATGTCGGAGGCGCGTGGAACCCAGCGGAGCAGCACATCGCACCCGTGCTCGGGTTGTTGACACACCTGATCGAGCAGGACTGTGCCAACCGTGGACGCGACAATCTGCTGATTAGCCGGTTGTCCTTCGAAATTCTCGGTCCGCTTCGCATGGCGCCGTTTAGAGTGAGCGTGGCAGTCATCCGACCAGGCAAAACCATCGAGCTGGTGGAAGCGCGGATCACCGCTGCTGAGCGCACGGCAGTGGTGCTTCGTGCCTGGCTGCTGGTCGGTGGTGACACGGCCGCGATATCGGGAAGTCCCATCATCGCCATGCCGGATCCCGACACTCTACCCAAATGGGAATATTCCAGCGTGTGGCGGGGTGAGTTTGTGCGTACGGTGCAAGCTCGTCGTGCGGAGCAGAGCCCCGGAAGGTGCACGATCTGGGTGCGCACGGACATCGACCTGTTGAAGAACACCTCGGTCAGCTCTACCGCACGCTTCATGGGGCTCATCGATGTCGCCAATGGGGCGACGCCGCGGGCGTCCCCGGATGCAGTCGCATTTCCGAACCTGGACCTGACTGCTCACCTGATCCGTGCGCCCATCGGTTCGTGGGTTGGCCTTGATACGACGGTGAGCTTTGGCTCAACCGGTGTCGGTCTCACGCACAGTCTGATTCACGATGAGCGCGGTCCGGTTGGCGTCGTGAGCCAGTGCCTGACTGTGCGACCGGCCGGCAACACTTAGCAGGTGTCGGCTCGCAGCGCAGTTCAGAGGTCCGGATGAGTCACGCAATAGACAACTCCAATCTGCACTCGGTCATCATCGCGTTCTTTCTCCGGCACCAGCGAGCTCCGACGATCTCAGAGCTTGCGTCGCATTTTCAGTGTGCTGAGGCACAGGCTCGCGCGGCCTTGAGGGGTCTCGCTGACTATCACGGAGTCGTGTTACATCCGAACTCCGATGAGATCTGGGTCGCTCATCCTTTTTCCGCTGCCCCCACCACCTGCGTGGTGAGGGCAGCTCAACACACATGGTGGGGCAACTGCGCGTGGTGTTCCCTGGGCTTGGCTCACCTTGCGGGTGGTACGGCCACTATCGAGACACGTCTCGGCGCCATGGGCGAGTTCGTGACCGTGCGGATCGAAAACGGAAAAATTCTAGACAAGGATTTGGTTGTCCATTTTCCCATCCCCATGCGAAGCGCTTGGGACAATGTTATCTACACCTGTTCCATAATGCTGTTGTTTCGCAACGAGTCGCAGGTCGACGCGTGGTGCGCTTCGCGCGGAATCCCGAAGGGCGACGTGCGGCCTGTCGAGCAGGTATGGAAGTTTGCCGCTGAGTGGTACGCACGCCATGCGGATGCGCACTGGACAAAATGGTCTGTCCGCCAAGCCGCTGCGATGTTCGAGCGTCACGGCCTCACTGGTCCCGTGTGGACGCTCGATGAACAAGAGGGGCGTTTCTAACAGGTCATGGGTCGATGTCGCTGGCGAGTCGAGATCAGTTGCCGACAGGCAGACCGATATTGAATCCCTGCTTCTCCAGCTGTGCGCGAACGTGTTCGAAACGCTCGTAGCGTGTGAGCGTGATGGGGCCTGTATAGGTCTCGCTTTGCAGCTTACGCGGCGGATACTTCAAGTATGTCTTCATCAGATCCTGGATGGCCGCGTTGATCGACACGACCGTCCAGGTGCGCTCCGTATAGTTGTTCATGAAAATGTCGTAGCGCTCCTGGGGATCCTGCCAGAGGTCGAACACCTGAGGTACGGTCGCAACATAGGCGTTCGCGCCCTTCCAGCCCAGATTGCTATCGACGGCCAGGCCACCCGTTCTGGCGCCATCGTCGCCGCGCAGATTGAACACCGCCTTGTAGTTTCCGACGCGCGCCGCGCCCGGCGTCAGTTCGTCTTCGGTGAAGTAGAACCAGCTCTTGCGTTCGCATTTGCCGGTGCCGAACAAGACGGGTGACATGTCGTAGCTGTCGAAGATGATCGGCTCTCCTTCGCGATCCATCTTCGGCAGGTCCGCGCCGGCTAGCGATGCGAACGTCGCCATGTAGTCCAGGCCGCCGACGATGTCCGAATTCCGCGATCCCGGCTTGATGCCCGGCCCCCAAGCGATGGACGGGACGCGATTGCCGCCTTCGCGCACAGTGCCTTTGGTCCCGCGGAACGGCGTGAATCCGGCATCCGGATAGACGTCCTGCCAAGCACCGTTATCGGTAGTCCAGAACACATACGTGTTGTCGTCGAGGCCCAGCGAGCGGACCTTGTCCATGATGCGACCGATTCGTGTGTCGTTCTCCACGACGGAGTCGGCGAACTTCGATTTCGAGAGCGACTTGCCTTCGAACTCGGGCGCCGGCATGTTCGGCTGATGCACCTTCATGAACATCACGCTCATGAAGAACGGTTCCGTGGACTTGGCGTTGTTATCGAGGTATTCGAGTGCTGCCTTTTCGATGTACTCGTCGAAGAACGGGATGCCGACGATGCCCTTTTCCGGAGTGTTGACGTACTGGCCGTTGATCTTGAAGTCTTCCTTCGCTTTCTGGCCCGCGTTTCCCGAGAGCGCGCCCTTCGTTACGCTCTCGAACATCTTGCGCAATTCCGGATCCATGTCGGGGAACCATTTCGGATCGGCGTAGGTGTAGGCGTTGAGGTGGTACAGACCCGCGTACTTCATTTCGTCGTAGCCATGTGCGTTGGGCAGCGCGTAGTCCGATTCGCCCAGGTGCCACTTGCCAGTGAAGAAAGTTTTGTACCCCGCGGTCTTGAGAACCGAAGCTAGCGTCCACTCTGCGGCCGGCAAGCCTCCGCCCTGACCCTGAAACGCGACCGTAGTCATGCCACTACGGTTCGGGATGCGCCCCGTCAGCACGGCGGCGCGACCCGGCGTGCAGCTCGGTTGTGCGTAGAAGGACATGAACTGCATGCCCTCAGCAGCCAAGCGATCGAGATTCGGGGTCGGCATACCGCGATTTTCGCCGCCACCATAGACTCCCGCATCGCCGTAGCCGAAGTCATCCGAGAGGATGAGGATGATGTTGGGCTTACGCTTCTGCTTGCCTGATGCTGTCGCCATCGCTGTTGCCTCCTTAGTCGGGAGCGCTCAATCGGAGCATTGACCGTTGGGCACGGCCAAAAATATCCAATTAGCCCTGGTAGACGAGGAATCAGCGAGAAGTTTTGGCGCCAAGCGCCGCATGAGATATCCGGGCAGCGTGCACCCATAGGCCCACTCGTCCACGGTGGTCATTGCAACTGCTGGGGGCGAATTCGACGCAGGCCGCTCGACCACGCGCTCCAGTGCGTGATGCACGCCCCAGTCTTCGTCGAGGCTCCGCCATGCGGGCGCATCCCGGCCGGCGCTTCGGTGCGTAGGACGATGACGATCAGGCTGGTTGTGGTCAGGGCCGTCGTCGGTGTTACAGCACAGCTTTGTGTGCTGTCAGAGGCTTGGCCCCAGAGGCTTGAGCGAACGCTCGTAAGTATTGGTCGGGACGGCGAGATTCGAACTCGCGACCCCTTGCACCCCATGAATTTTCGCGCTTCCTGAGAGTGCCCAAACGTTCCTAACTCAAAACGACGTAAGTGTTCGCTTCTGCCGTGTTTTCCAGGCTTTCCGCTACTCCATTGCTGGGAGCGTTGCGGAAGTGCCAAGAACGAATCAGACTGTACCCCTCGCTGTACCCCGGCGCAATACGCGCAGATGGGTCGCGACGCCATCGCGAGAAGCATTTCCGCTGCCGGCCGTTTGCATTCACAACGGGGTACGCGGGGTACAAGGGGTACAGACGTGGCACTCACAACGACCCAGATCAAGGCGCTGAAACCCAAAGCCGAGCGATACGATGTTTCCATTCCATGCGAGGACGAAGAAGGTAATCCAGTCCCCGGCGGCCAACTGCGTATCTACCCGAACGGCCGCAAGGTCTTCCGAGACCGCAACAACGGCGATCCGATCACGATTGGTCCGTTCCCGGCGATTACTCTTTCGACGTTTCACGAGCGCCTGAAAGAGAACCACAAGCTCCGAGGGCGCGGCATTGATCCCAAGGAACACCAAAAGCAGCAGAAGATCGCGACGGACAGAGCAAAGGCAGCGGCCGCCGCCGCGCTGACCGTCGAGCAACTCGCTGCCGAGTTCGTCGCCGAGTACGTCCGCAAACGGCACAAAGATCCTGGGCAGTGCGAAAGGTTGTTAAACGCGGAGATCCTGGGTACCGAGGCCAAGCCGAAATGGCGCTACCGCAAAGTCGGTGAATTAACCCTGCGCGATGCGGTACTGCTCACGCGCGCAATCGATGAGCGTGCGCCGGCGGTGGCCAACGACACTGTGTCATTGATTAAGAAGCTCTGGCGTTTCGGCGCAAGCCAAGGACACGATATTGACGCGAAAGAGATGGCGGATCTTGAGAAACAGAATCCCGAGGAGCCACGAGAGCGCGCTCTCGACGTAGACGAGATTCGCAAGCTCTGGACGAACCTGGATGAGCTCCGCTCCACGCAGCCAGGCGGAACACTGAAGAAAGGCCGCGAGGATCGCCGTGGAACACGCGAGGAACCGCGCTTGTCCCGTGCCGTCGCGATCGGATTGAAACTGCTGCTGGTCACGGCACAGCGTCGCGGCGAATTGCTCAAAGCGCGCTGGAGCGACATCGATCTGGACAAGAAGCTGTGGACCATCCCCGAAGCGCATCTGAAAACCGCGAAGAAGCGCCGCAAGAAAGCGGACAGTGCCGAGGATGAGAATCGGCGAGAGAAAGCACACAGAGTACCGCTGTCCGAGTTGGCGCTCGAACTGCTGCGGGAACTCAAGGACGAGCAGGGCAGACAGAACCGCGATTCGGCCTATGTCTTTCCCACCGCACACAGCAAGAGACTCGGCGATGCTTCGATGGAAGAAAAGTCGCTGACGAGGGCGGCAGCTCGCAACCAATGCGGGCTGGAGCACTGGACGCCGCACGATCTGCGCCGGACCGCTGCCACCCATATGAACCGCCTCGGCATCAACTTCATCTGGGTGGAAAAGGTGCTCAATCACAAGTTGCAAGGAATGCTTAAGGTCTACAACAAACACCCCTACGAGGACGAGAAGCGCTCGGCGCTGGATCAGTGGGCCTCGGAATTGCAGCGAATTGTCGCTGGAGAGTCCAACATCGTGGCGTTGGGGGAAAGGCAGGCCGCGAAGCAGTCGGCTGCTTGAAGCAAACTCCAAGGACAACTGCAATCAACAATGCGGGTGCGGCCTATTCCGTATTGTTGCTCGCGCTTACCCGATACGTACGGTCACAGTCGGCACACCCTCAACAGTGCTGGAGCAAACATGCCGACGCAATCCCGACGCCCGAGCCCGGAACGGATCGCCGAAGAACTTGATGGACTGGTCGAGACCCGCGACGTGGAGCGCGCGACCTGTTACACCCGCCGATGGATATCAGTGCTGATCGCACGCGGGTGCTTTCCGCCGCCGGACGTGCGCGGCCGGCGCGGATCTGCGCATCGATGGCGCAGATCCACAATCCGTCGATATCTCGACTCACTCTGCCCTCAGGTCAAAATATGCAAAACGGAGATGAACAATCCTGATGCTGTCGAATAGCCTCGGTGTACCGAAGTGGTCGTTGAGTTGCCAGGCACATCTAGTAGTCGCCCCACGCGACAGGCAGTTGTAAGTCGTCTGGCGCTAGGGTCCGTGACAGCGCAACGGGGCCGTACATGGTAAATCCGATATAGACATGCACAGTGCCTCCTGGACCGCTTTCTGCGCTTCCCTGGATTGGGACATCTACTCCCAAGTCTCCAATGCTGACGTACTGGCGATATGCAGAGGTGCTGACCACACCCTGAAGTCTCCTCGGGAATCCTTCCTTGCCGACGAGAACGCAGCGTACGGCATTGTGAGAGGGGAGATTCGGCATTCTACGGAGCGAGGCAAACGTTGCATTTGCGTCAGTAAGACGTCCAATTTGGTACTGAGCAACGCCATAGTAAAAGCGACGGAGCACATCATCGCGATATCGAGGCGCTCCAAGGACACGCTCCAAATTGGCAGCGAATCGGGGCCAATCAACATCCGCCTTTGTCTTTTGCAGTCGCCAACGGATGATAAGGTCCGCACGTACTAGGTGCAAATCAACGTCGACTATGGCTCCAACTGCTTCTACCCGCTGCATTCGCTCGTCCAAATAGTCGCTAACCTTCTTGTAGTCACCGCCGGTATCAGTCCGGGTTGCCTTTGCTAACATCTTGCGAGCGACTGCGACGAAGCCGATCTGCTTCCTCTCAGCTGCAAACCACTGTTCTGCGTGATCCTCGAGGTTCTGAATCTCAGACAGTTCGTCTACTACACGGCGCTGCAAGTCCTCAAAATACACAAGGGCCTTTTGGTAACGAAGTGATGTTCGCCCACTGGCGCCGATCAGCTGAAGTGAGCGTTCGATCTCTGAAAGGGCGTCCCCTAAACATGACAGTTTCAAAGCATCGACTCGCCCGTCAACCTGGGCCATCTCAAGTAGGCAATTTGCCATGACATGAGATTGATTGGGATTGAAGTACGCGAAGCTCGAAGCGCGACGAAGGTGCTCTACCACCTGTTCGAATCCTGCTTCGCGGGATAATTCACCTGCACGAACTTGCGCCAAAATGGTCGCTGCAAGCGAGGTATGGATGTACTCTCTGGGCTCATCGCGAGTAGCGCCAACTCCATCAGGCACCGTTAGGGCCTTTTGCAGTTGCTCGTAAGCGAGAGCGAAATTGCCTCCAACGTTTTTAATCCACAACCCTTTATGGTGCTCAAGAGATCGATCACCCTGGGGGATCGCCGTAAGGGCGGTATCATAAAGATCCAAGCCCTGCTCAAACGTGAACATCTTCTCTAATGTGTCACGCGAACGCACAAGGATGTCGTAGACGAAGTTCTTGTACGCCGGCGCCGCGCCACTGCAAGCCGCCATCAGACGTTTCAACACGCGGTACTGCCCCGAATGTCCGGATAGTCCGCCATTCACAAGGCGCAGCAGAACATCGGTGACAATTTGGTTGCGCGTTCTATACATGTACGATTCGCTCGTTTCGTCGTACGTGTCATACAGCAATCCCCAAATTGGTTTACCCGGCTCACACACCGCAAACCAATCGCGATAGTCAATCTCCAGGGATCGCACCAGCACTTCGACAGGTAGTCCAACGTTGAAGCCGCTCGCCACGGCTACAGCTTCATAAGCCGACTTTGCTGTTTCTCCGTTCTGCGTTGCTGAAGCTGCAGCGCCTTCGATAATGGACTGAGCATTTCCTAACCTTCTGTACTCGTCCGCCAGAGACGACTCGAACTGAGCTCGCGTATCAGGTATCAAGTACCAGAGACTGCAAAGAACGTCGGAAGCTTGGCCATACGGATTTCTTGCAATAAGTTCCGCGGCCTGGTCGTCATCGCGAGCTGCGCCGATGCTGGTGAGTACCCCCTGAAGGCGCCGTAGCTCCTCAGTATCGAGCCTATGATGCAATTCAAGCTCTATATTCGGCCTGCCTGGTAGCGCGCTTTCGGCGGCATTGGAGACGATGTAATCGGAATTGCGGAATCCAAATATCATTAAGACCTTCAACTGCGATCCCTCTGCCTGCGCCAGGGCTTCCGAGGGAGAAATTCGCAGCGCCCATGGGTCATCAATGATGATCACAACTCTCCGCTTTAACGCTTTTTCCGCTGCCACTACAACTTTGGCCGCAGCGATCAATTTCCGGAATTGTTGACCTGTGGATTCTCCCATCGCTCGTTTGCACCACAGCACCAAGTGCGACTCGGCCGCCAAGCACTGTGCGACGCTACGCAGGAATGTCGTCTTTCCAACGCCGGCGGCTCCGCGTAACGTCGCTACGGCCAGTGAGCCCGACGCATCCGCGAAAGTGGTCGCGTCTGCTACCATCTGCTCCTGAAGAGTTCGCTCCAGGGCTAGCCGGAACTGATACGGTCTCCAATCATCGCTTGCTGGACGAAACAGCGAGTCAACGACTTGGCGACGAATAGGCTCAAGCGCAACAGCCTCCAGTCGGACGCTCGGCACGATGTACCCCAGATGTTGAAGGTTCGCGAGGTCTTGCCAATGCGCCGCCGGTTTCGGGCTAGTCACTGCGGGTGTGGCCGACGATATCTTCGATCGCCGAGCTGCAATGGCCGATGCCAGTTGGCGCGCATCACCATCGACACGCACCACCTCAGCACCGGAACGCTTTAACAGGGCATTGATCAATGGAAGATCTGGGGTCCTGTCATCTGCCATGAATAACAATCGCGACGGATGTGGCCTCGGGCCACTGAAGACTGTTGCAAGAAATTTGGCTGTGAGTTCGGGTATGGGCTCGGTTCCCAAAAAGACTAGCGGCGAGTCTTTGAGTCGATCGCCGAAGCTGGAAAGTTGTGCGGGCCATTGACCCTCTCGGATCAGGAGGTCTGATTTGGAGTAACAAAGGCTTGCGCGAGAGTCTGTCGCCGTCGGTGTTCCCAGCAGCCGATAGATCGGCAGTGTCCTAACGGCTAGCGTTACAGACGGCGTATCTACTGTTGTGATGTCCCGTGAGGTGGCTAAGCGATCACGGCGGTCGCGAAGCGCGGCGTCAAACAGCGCATCTGGAGTCAGGGAGACGCAAGCCACCCAGTTAGCCGCTGCCAATACTGGTACATCAATTGACGGTTTGAGCTGGTGAAGCTCCTCCCTGAGAATCTGCTTTGCTTTCTCTAGCTCGGTCGGATGCAGCGTTTCAATAATATCGAAAACGTCGAAATAGTCGTTACCTGTCGCCGGCAAAGGGACGTTGGGCAGCCGCGCAAGTAGTGCGCGGCGGATATCTACAAGTACTCCGTTATAGGTACAAGCCCCCGGACCTAGAACCAGTGCTGGATCGCGGGCCATCGATTGAGCAGCTTGCTCAATCGAGAGTGCGCTTCGTGGGCTGCTCACTATTCGAGGCTCTCTATGATAGGTGTTACGTCTACTAGGGCATCCAGAACCTGATCCAGCGGCTGAGCATGGCGGTCGGAATATTCTGCATATACGTGCGAGAGCATGTCCGCAACCCCAACCGCAAAGCTCAAGACATTTGCTCGAAAGTAGCGTAATCGCCAGCATCCCCTAGGGCCGCCGCGATCTATAAATAGCGCGAAGCGTGGAAGGGCGAGGACGCATGTCGGAAGGCTGCTTGTTGTAGCCTCAGATGTGTTCTGGAGTTTTCTAATCTGACCCTTAATGGTCGATAGAATTGATTCGTCTGTGAGCTTGTTTTCGCACTGCATGAAGCAGATTCCGCGCCATACTTTGGCTTCATGTGCATCCAAAGTTAGTACGCTTTGGACGTCAAGCACATGCCCTAGCGCATCTGATAACGAGGAAGCTGCGAAGGCAGATTTCACCTGCCAATACGCCAATGCAGACCGTCCGTCGCATATGGTCACTCCCCCCTCATCGAAGAATGAGCAACTGCTTCTGGCGTCGCGTATGAGCACATCGATTTCAGGGCTGCACGCAAAGCTTTCGCCGGAACTCAGTAGAAACCCATGAGTTGCTTGAGCGCCTGCCGGTAATCGAGTCCGGATGAACTCTCGTACAAGATTTTCTTTGTGTGCCCCGTCGGTAAGCCAATGTGCGTCACCAATCAACAGACGCACACGGTCGGCACTGTTCGTAATCTCGGTTGACCAGCTTTCGAGCAACTTGGAGATTGATCGCATCTGTCCTTCCCGCAGACTCCCTAATCTTCCTTTCCTGGCAGTTCCGGCCCGCGCACCACGCCGCCATGGGCCGCTGCGTTTCGTCGCATGTTCAATGCGCCCAAAGCGCTTAGCGTCGTAAGCCGATCTGGGTTGTTCCTGCAGTTCCAAGCGCTAAGGGCTTAGAACTTTGTCGATTTCTGCGAAATGTACCACCCATTTGCCATCTTGCTCCAACAGGATTCAATGGGTGACGGCATCGATGGGTACTCCGGCCCCGTTGAGCGTGGGGTAACCCGCTCCGGAACGGCCTAAGTCTTGACGGCAAAGGGCAGCGCGCCAGTGTAGCGGCTGTGCCGGGAATTGCTGCAAATTCTTGTGTAACCAAGGCCGTCACTGCCACCGCAGTGACGGCCCACGAAACTGCAGCAAAAATATGGTCGAGCGCCGTATCGTATTTAATGTCGCTCACATGATGGCCGCCGGGCAGACTCGCTCCCGACTGATCTGCCGGCGGACACAATCACCGGCAACCGGCGCCGGGGCGTAAGCGCCACATCATTCGAGCACCAAGCCCGTTGATGCCGTACCCAATCGGTTGCCCCGCCCAGGCGCGTCAGGCTCACTCGCGCGTCGTCCTCCCCCAAGGAGGTTGAGCCGCGTTCGTCACGCAAATATCACCAAGCACGTCGTAGTGCATCCTCACTCTCCGCACCGATCGCAGCCGCCTGGCTGTGATCGGTGCTCCGTTCTTCAACCACTTCCACATAGGAGACAACTTATCGAAGCGAATCCGCATCGTGTTCACCCATGCAAAACCTCCGCCCGAGCTTTCAACAGAAGGCACGGCGGAAGCCTCAGACGAGGCAACAGGCTCCGCTGAGCGCCTGGCCCTTGCCCCTTCGGGGGATCTCGCTTCACGCGAGTTGGCATCAACACTGACCACGGTCAACTCAGCAGCAAATTTCTTTAATAGGTTTTGGCATCAATGGCATTTGGTGGAAGACGATGGACAATCTGACTTATACCTTGCGCCAGCTGTGCGATCGGAATCGAGACGGCAGTCATGCTACGCAAGGCGACCGAGAGAATTCTTTGAAATTGATGGCTAGACAACTCAAGGAAGCAGGCTTCCGCCAGTTGAAAGCCACGTCGTTGAATGGAAAGCATGTCGATGCGCTGCTCGGACGTTGGCGGAACGACGGACTGTCGGCGGGCACACTCAAGAACCGGCTCGCACATCTGAGGTGGTGGGCCGAAAAGGTGGGCAAGGAAGGACTGATATCGTCCAGCAACGACCAGCTAGGTATCCCGAAGCGAGTCTTCGTCACGAACGAGAACAAAGCGACGGAGGTTCAAGACAAGTTGGACAGGATAAGCGATGCGCACGTGCGCATCAGTGCGGAATTGCAGCGTGACTTCGGCCTGCGCCGCGAAGAGGCAACCAAGTTTCAGCCGCGCTATGCCGACCGAGGCGATCATCTGAGAATCAAAGGCTCGTGGACGAAAGGTGGCCGAGAACGCGTGATTCCAATTACCACGCCGGAGCAACGCGCGACGCTCGATAAGGCGCACAAGCTCGTCGGAGAAGGGTCATTGATTCCCGCCGAGAAAACATATATCGAACAGCGTCACGTCTACGACCGCCAATGCAAGATGGCGGGGTTGAAGCACATGCATGGATTGCGGCATGCGTATGCGCAAGCGCGCTACGAAGCCCTGACGGGCTGGAAGGCGCCGGCGGCCGGTGGGCCATCGACTCAGTCATTGACTCCCTCTCAGCGCCTTGCAGATTTCGAGGCTCGCCAGACAATCAGCCGAGAGCTTGGTCACGAGCGAGTCGAGATCACCAAGGTCTATCTTGGAAGATAGCGGAGGTCACCGCCGTCGTTGTCTGGGCGTGGGCACTGTCCAACATCTGCGCCGATCCGCGAGCAGGTCTGCAAGGTGTTGACGCGTTGATGCGTGCTGCCGCGTCACTGAGAGAGCTAATGGCAGGGCAGTCCCATCCGTTCCAAGAGCGAGAGGTTTTGCGCTGCCGCTCGGCATTTTGAGGCCGTCTCAATGAAAAGCCCGGCACGGTGCCGGGCTAACTTCGCAGTATGACGTTCAGGGTCTCTGTTAGTGCTTCGTTGAGTTGCTGGTTTCCAGAACGTCGATGATCCTGACAACAAAGCGCTGTTGCGTCTTCGTCAGTGCCTGCAACCGCTCCGCGTGTCTTATACAGCGCGGAGACAGTCGGCCCTTGCGCTCGCGTGGCAGCTTTGACAAGCCAATCATGCCCTCGACCGGGGTCGAGAATATCTTCGCGATCTTTGCCAGCACGAGCACCGAGATTCGACGCTCCCCAAGTTCGTAGGAAAATACAGCCTGTTGGGATACGCCGATGGCGCGTGCAAGCTCCGCTTGCGTCATTCCTTGCGACTTGCGAAGCGTCGTCACGTGCGCGCCAAGAGCCTTGAAGTACGCGCGTGACTCTGTTCGCATGCTCATGGCCGCGCCTCCAGTTCATCGAGCGCGCCCAATCCGCGTTCGATGAGGGAGACCACGACGACGAACACATCAGCGAGGCAGTGAACCTCGGCCATGTCATGCGTTGCTGCCCGTTCCGCCACTGTCGCGACGGCGTGGGCCAACTGCATGTTTCGGATCGCTACATTGAGCGGGTCCAGCCCAAGCGCTGGTGTGTTGCCCGAGTGCTCGGGCCGCATCCCGGCCTTGCCTGCGCCGCTCACTGTGCACCGGCCCGGAACTGGCGCAGTTCCTGTTCTAACTCCTTGATGCGTTCTAGGCAGCGCACAGCCAACGACACCATGCGGTCGAGGGCGTCGGCGGCACGATTGAGCCGGAACATGAGCGAGCCTTGTTCGGAGCGAACGACCTTTGCCTTCGCGCGCAGCACGAGCGCAGTGGCCCGCGCCTCGGCGATGTCATGCGTGACGTTCATGGCGCGCCTCCTTGCAGCTCGCGTGCATCCAGCGCGATGAGTTCCAAGTCCAAGCATGCGCCGCCGAGCCGCTCGACCGCGCGCTCCAGTGCGTGATTCAGGCACCAGTCGTCGCCGGCGCGGATCACACGCGCAGCCAAGTCGACGACAGCTGTGATGTCGAATAGGGCAGTGCGAACGCCATGGATTCGCTCGGACAGGGATTTCGTCTGGTCAGTACCGGCATCACCGGCCGCAGTGTCCTCAGTGCTCATGCGACACCGCCTTGCAGGCACATTGCCGCGGGCACTTCGGGGCTTTGGGCGATCAGCTCGCGGATCGGTTCGGAGATGTGGGACCGGCGGGCTTTCGCAGCGGACCATGCCGCCAAAGCCGCGGTGAAGGTCGGAAGGAGAGCATTAGCGAATTGGAAATACAGACGACCGCGCTCGACGCGCGGGATAATGGGGGCAGCCATGACAGCACCTCATGTGTGCGGTTGTGGTCAGAGCCGTCGTGGTGGTACCAACACCGCGGCGGCTCGCTCTTCGAACTCAGTTGTTCGCGATCAGTCGGGTTGAGGCTTGGGAGTTGGCCAGCGGATGGCGAACGCAGCTATCGCCAAGTGCGGCAAATCATGGAGTTGCATGGTTTTTCTCCTGCCGAGAAGTTGATGAAGGCAGGAGCGGACGACTTTGTACCCTTGGGTGTACCCCTGGGAGGTACAGCTAAAAGTTCGTCGTTCTAAGTTGTTGATTTGATTGGTCGGGACGGCGAGATTCGAACTCGCGACCCCTTGCACCCCATGCAAGTGCGCTACCAGGCTGCGCCACGTCCCGACACTAAAGCGATGCTACACGGCCGCACTTTCTACGACAACTTTGGGGTCTAAGTCGTTGTTACGCAGCCGTTTTTGCGCGGGACAAAGGAGGGCTGCGCCAGCTTGCGCGCCCGGTGACTCGTCCCGCGGCGCGCGATATTACACTCTTTCTCCTAATCCCGCAGACCCGATTTTTTCAGGTACTCGATCAGCCCCACCGGATCGTTGCTGAAGATCGCGTCCACGCCCAGCTGCGCGTAGGCCTGCCACTCTTCGGCGCGATCCACCACGTCGGAATAGACCATCACTCCGGCATCCTTGAGCTGCTTGAAATCGGACGCGTCCGCGTAGTCTCGGCGCAGGACGACGCAGCTGGCGTGATGACGACGAACCGCTTCCAGGAAGTTCGGCTTGTTCCTCTGCATGCCGAGCAGGCAGGTGCGGATGCGCGGGTTGAGCTGGTGCATGGCATCGATCACTCGATAGTCGAAGGACTGGAGGATGAAACGATCCTCGACGCCGTACTTGCTGACGGTGGCATTGACCTGCAGGGCGAACAGCTCGGGATCGATGCTGTAGCCGGCATCAGGCTTGGGCATCTTCGTCTCGCCGAAGAACAGGGCCTTGCTGTCGCGCGTGGCTCCCAAGAACTCTTCGAGTGACGGCATCCGCGTGCCGGGCACCGCCTGCTGCGCCGGGAAGTTCGGTGGATGACGGGAGCCACAATCGAATGATTGAGCCTCTTGCAGCGTCATCATGCGGATCGGTCCGTGAGCCACGCCTGCTTTCGGATCGGCGAGGCAGATGACTGAATTCACGCTGGTATCGTGGTGTAGAACCACGCGGTCGTCCGACGTGAGATTCATGTCGAACTCTAGAATGTCCACGCCGAGGCTCAACGATTGCCGGAAGGCCGGCAGCGTATTTTCAGGCAGCTGGGCTGGCCCGCCGCGATGGGCGAGCACGAGCGGCTCTGCACACGTGGCCGCACATGAGAAGAGCAGCGCGGCAGCGCTCAGTAATTGGCGATTCATGGCCGTGCTCCTCAGAACGTGATTTTGACGTTGCCGAAGAAGTAACGGCCGTAGACGTCATACACACCGCCACCGCCTTGGTAGTAGGTACCGGGGTGATACGGCGCGTCGACATCGCGCAGATTGTTGATGCCGCTGCGGAACGTGACGTGATCGTTCATTTGCCAGCCGACGCTCAGGTCGTTGTAGATCTGCGCGCCCACGCGGTTGTCGTCGTACTCCTCGTCCGTCTGCGCATTCGGGTACAGCTTGGCGCTGCTCCAGAAGCGGGTATCCAGACCGATATCCCAGTCGCCGAACACGTAGCTCGTGAACAACGTTGCTCGGAATTGCGGGTTCTGATAGCCGCCGTCGTAACGAATGACGCTCGATGACACGCCAGGCAGCGTGGTGGTTTCAAACTGCATCAAATAACTGCCGCGAAGCCCGAGGCTCAGCGTGCCCTGGCCGAGGGGTCTGCGGTAGTTGGCGCCGATGTCGATACCTTTGGCATCCGACATGGACGCATTGATGACGCTGGTATCGACCCACATCAACACCTGATTCTCGTCGCGCGTGGTGCGGCCGCAGAACTCGTTGTCGATCGACGGCAGGTCGACGCACAGGTTGGGAATATTAGTGCGCGACAACGCAGTGATGATGTTGTCGATGTTGATGTGCCAGTAATCGAGCGTCAGGTCGAAGCCGGGCAGGAAGCCAGGCTGCCACACCAGGCCGATGCTGGAGCTGTCCGATGTTTCCGGATTCACATCCGGATTGCCGCCGCTGATGACGTACCCGGTGTAGATCTGGTTGGGTAGGGGAGCGGTAATGCCCAGCGCTGCGCAATTGCGCGCTCGCGTGGGGTTCGCGTTGTAGTTGGTGCCCATGCAGGGATCGGTCAAGCCGATGGCCTGAATGGCGCGCGACGCATACAACTCACCGAAGTTCGGCACGCGCACGCTTCGAGATTTCACGGCTCGGAACGTCAGCCCTTCGATCGGCGCCCAGTTGCCGCCGAGCTTCCAGGTGTTGGTCGATTCGAAGTCGCTGTAGTCGGAGTAGCGGTAGGCGCCTTCTAGGGTGAGGCGCTGTGCGAACGGCAGATCCCTCAGCACCGGAACGACCAGCTCCGCGTAGATCTCCGACACATCATTCGCCGCCTTCAACGCCGGCTCGTACGGCGCCCAATTTCCGAGATGCGACAGCTCGTTCTCGGGCGGGGCGGCGAGGTTGTCGTCGATGTTGTCCACGGCCTCTTTGCGACGCTCGACACCGATGGCTGCCTGCACTTGGCCTGCGGGCAGAGAGAACAGGCTGCCTTTGAGATTGCCGCCGTACACTGTCTGCGTGTTCTCGCGATGTTTTCTACGCGTCGCGATCATGTAGTCGCGCTGTTCCGGCGTCAGTTCGTCGAAGCTGAAGATATTGAACGGCACGCAACCTGCCGCACGCGCGGCTGCGTCGCGGCAGACCGGTTCGCCAGTAACGGGGTCGGAGATCACATCGCGCGCGGCGATGAATCGAGAGGCCCTCGTGGCGTTGTACGCGGCAATGTCGTTAGTGCTGCGGCCGTATTGCCAGAAGGCTTCCCAATGGAATCCGCCGGGCAGTTCGCCCTGAAATGTATTGCCGACCGTCAAGCTCTGCCGATCGCTCACGTCGCCCATCTGGCCGAAGATTTCGTAGCTGCGACGTACCGGCGTGGAGGTGAGGCCGTTCGCGACCATGATCTGCCGGAATGACTCGGGCAGGTAAGGATTGTCGAGATAGGCGGTCGCGCCGCCGGCGCCGTTCAGCCAGGTGGTGCGCTCGTCATCGCGGTAAGGCCGGCGATAGGCATCGTACTTGGAACGCCCATAGTCGAAGCGCAGGCCGTAGCTGAGCCAGTCTGTCACCTCGTAGTCGAAGCGGCCGATGAACGACGCGTTCTCGATGGGCGCGATCAGGAAGTCGCTCCAGTACTGGCTCTGTGGCGATCCGCCATCACCCGCCGATCTCGCGCTGGTACAGCTCGACAAGCAGGCGTCGTAAGAACCGATGCGGGCGCTGCCGTCCGGATTCAGCAGATAGGTCTGGCCGCCCACAAAGATGTTTGGCTCGGGCTGCAGATACAGATTGGTCATGCGGTAGTAGACGATCCGATCGGGGATGCCGTCATGCGGGCCGGTATTGGCCGGATTGATCTGATACTGAATATTGGTGTCTTTCGAATAGCGTTGATGGAAATAGATCGGCTCGTTCTTCAGATAAGTGCCGCCGATCGTGATGGTGCCGCGGTCATCTGCGAAGCGGGTGCCTGCCACCAGGGACACTTGGGTCCGGTCGCCGCCGCCGTGTTCGGTGGTGCCGGTGGTTGCTGTGACTTCCAGTCCCTCGAAGTCTTTCCTGGTGATGACGTTCGCCGCGCCTGTCACTGCATCGGCGCCATAAACCGCAGCGGCGCCGCCCGTGATGATCTCGATGCGATCGATCATCGCCGACGGAATCATGTTGATGTCGACGGCAGACGAGGAGGCGGCGCCGGAAACTCTGCGGCGCCCGTCGACCAGCGTCAACGAGCGGCTCACGCCCATGTTGCGCAACTCGATCGTGGCCATGCCGCCGTCGTACTGACCTTCCGGCGCGCTATTGAAAGGTCCATTGCCCGGACCGACCGCGACATCGCGCAGCACCGTCTCATAGGCCGTGGTCTTGCCTTGCTTCAGAGCGAGTTCCATGTTGACCACGCCGATCGGCATGGCGGACTCGAGCTCCGATCTCGCAATGTGCGAGCCGGTCACGACGATTTGCTCCAGGGCATCGGCGTCAGCACTCGCTGTCGGCTCTGCAGCATCGAGAATCGCGGTCTTGCCATCGTAAGAGCGAACCACGAGGCCTGTGCCGGACAGCAGTCTGTCGAGCGCGTCGCGTGTATCGATCTCGCCGCGTACGGTGTTTGTGATCCGGCCTTCCGCGACACTGCCCGCCAGGATGATCTGAATGCCTGCCTGTTTTGCAAAGGCGCGGACACCGCTTGCAGCAACCTGCGAAGGAACATCGAAGGCAGCGACTTGTGCCTGCGCGGCAGAAGCGAAGCAAAGGGCCGCAGCAACGGCGGCCGTGATGGACGCTGGCGTACGGCGGGAGGATGACAACATCGTCGGAACCCTTGTGAATGGATTGTTCGGGTTCAAAGACGACCGGGTGCGGGGAATCCTTCGTTCGTCACGAAAGATTCATACTCCAGGGGCGGGATCGACTGCGGCGCGCCGAAAATCAGAGTCGGGTACTATCTGCTGAATGAATTTGCGCAGATAGGCATCGTTTATGGTGATGAGCTCGGTGGCCAGGCTGCTAACGCTGTTCTTGATTGTGTGGCTCGGCGCCTTTGTCCAGGCCGAAGCGGCTGCGCTCAAACCTGCCGAGCAAGCTGCGCTCGATACGCTTGCGAAAGAGGCCGTGGGCAAAGGCCAGACCGCCGGCCTGGTGGTCGCTGTGGGAGAGGTGGGCAAGCCGCCGGTCGTGCACAGCTATGGCTTCGCCAATCTGGAATGGCAGGCCGCGACCACGCCCGACACCGTGTTCCGCGTCGGGTCCATCACCAAACAATTCGCAGCCGCTTGCGTCCTGCTGCTCGCCGAGCAGAAGAAGCTGTCGCTAGATGACAAGCTCTCGACGTTCTTTCCAGACTATCCACGCGGCGACGAGGTGACCGTCCGGCAGCTGTTGAGTCATACCTCAGGTGTGCACAGCTATCCCGGTCCCACGGAACGGACCATCGTTCGTGCGGGTATCTCGATGCCAGAGATGGTCAAACATCTGGGCGGTCTGGGGTATGACTTCGCGCCCGGCGCCGATTTTGCGTACAGCAACTCCGGCTACTTTTTGCTGGGTGCGGTCATTGAGAAGGCGAGCGGTCAGACGTTCCGTGACTTCGCACGCGACCGTTTGTTTCAGCCGCTCGGACTGTCGCAGACTGCGGTCGACCTGAACGAGGACGTCGTTTCTCATCGTGCGACCGGTTACGAGCGTGATCGCAACAAGCCGGGCAGATACGTCAACGCAGTTTATTCACACATGAGTGTGCCGGGTGCGGCCGGCGCGCTGCGCTCGACAGCTGCGGACTTGATCAAATGGACCGAGGCGCTGCATGGTGGTCGCGTGCTGAGCGCCGCCTCGTACAAAGCGATGACGACTGCGATTCGCGTGCCTGGGAAAGAGGATGTGAGCTATGGGTTGGGACTCTGGCTGAAGCCGGAGCAAGGCCATCCCTTGATCGGTCACAACGGCGGCATCGACGGTTTCGAGTCCAGCCTGATTTATTTGCCCGAGCGCAAGATGACCCTGGTCATCCTCAGCAATACTCAGAACGGGACGGGCGAGTTGCGGGCCAGGATGCTCGGCGTGCTGTTCGGCAGCGCTCAGAATTGAGCGCTGCCGTCGAGACGATTTACTGAGCCGCGATGACGCGGATTTCCACACTCCATTTCGGCAGTGCGAGCTTGGCTTCCACGCATGCACGCACCGGCGTGTTGCCGGGGCTGACCCACTTGTCCCACACCGAGTTCATTTCGGCGAACGTGCTCATGTCGGCCAGCCAGATCGTCGCCTGAAGCACGCGGCTCTTGTCGCTGCCGACCGAAGCCAGCGATTCATCGATCTGCTGCAGAATGTCGGCGGTCTGGGCTGCCACCGATTGCCCGGCTGCACTTTCTGCCACGTAGCCGGACAGATAGATGGTGCCGTTGTGGACCACCATGTCGCTCATCCGCGGGCCCACTCCGTAACGCTTGATCTCGCTCATCGCTCTTACTCTGGATTGACAACAGGGCCGCGTAGTTTCCCCATAGGCGTCCATCTCGGCAATCCATTGGCCGAAATATTTCGCCTCACTGACCCAAGACAGCCGTGCTAAGGCGGCGCAATCTGCTGCGCTGACTTCTTGCCGGGCTTCACGGCGCGATCGATCGCGTTCTCGCTGGGGGCTTCGAGGCTGAACACTAGCAACGATCGCCCGGTCACGCCGTACGCCTCGCCGGTCGTGAACACCGCCTTGCGTCCGGTGGGCAGATCCGGAAGGTTGGTGTCGATCAACAGCGTCCAGCGCGCGTCCGGCGAATCGCCGGGCAACGTGAACTCAACCAGATCGTGAAAGGCGTTGAGCACGATCAACAGCGCGGTGTCATGAGCGCGCTGACGCAAGCCCGTCGCCTGCGCGCGACCGTCGAGCAGCATGCCAAAGCACAGCATGCCATCGTCGGTCCATTGCTCGACCTCCATCTCCTTGCCGCTGGCATTGATCCAGGTGATTTCTTTCAGGCCGAGACGCGGATCTTCCTCTGCGGACAGGAAGCGATTGCGACGCAGAATCGCGAACTTGGTGCGCAGCGCCGTCATTTGCTGCACGAAGCGGAGCAGGGTCTCGTTTTTTTCGGCGAGCGACCAGTCCACCCAGCTGATGTCATTGTCCTGACAGTAGGCGTTGTTGTTGCCGTGCTGAGTGCGGCCGAATTCATCGCCGGCGAGCAACATCGGGGTGCCTTGGGACAGCAGCAGGGTCGCGAGGAGATTGCGCATCTGTCGGCCACGCAGCGCGTTGATGCCTTCGTCGTCGGTCGGTCCTTCGGCGCCGCAGTTCCAGGAGCGGTTGTGCTCGTGGCCGTCCTTGTTGTGCTCGAGATTCGCCTCGTTGTGCCGCTCGTTGTAGCTCACCAGGTCTGCGAGCGTGAAGCCGTCGTGCGCGGTGATGAAGTTGATGCTGGCATACGGACGGCGGCCGAACTTGTTGAAGATGTCGGCGGAGCCGTACAAGCGCGGTGCCACTTTGCCGGCGGAGGCTTCGCCTCGCCAGAAATCGCGCACGGCATCGCGATATTGATCGTTCCATTCCGCCCAGCCCGGCGGAAATTCGCCGACCTGATAGCCGCCTGGACCGCAATCCCAGGGCTCGGCGATCAACTTGACGCGGCTCAATACCGGATCCTGCGAGCAGGCCTTCAGGAAGCCGCTTTGATTGTCGAAGCCGTTGGGCTCGCGCGCCAGAATGGTGCCGAGATCGAAGCGGAAGCCGTCCACGTGCATCTCGTTCACCCAGAAGCGCAGGCTGTCGGTGACCATTTGGATGACGCGCGGATGACTCAGGTTCAACGTGTTGCCGGTGCCGGTATCGTTGATGTAGTAGCGTTTCTGCTCGGGCATCAAGCGATAGTACGAAGCGTTGTCCACGCCTTTGAAACACAGCGTCGCGCCGCGCTCGTTGCCTTCGGCGGTATGGTTGTAGACGACATCGAGAATGACTTCGAGCCCGGCGTCGTGAAAGCGCGCCACCATCTCTTTGAACTCTTGCACGCCGCGTCGAGGGTCGATGAGATAGCGCGGATCTGGCGCGAAGAATCCGATCGAGTTGTAACCCCAATAATTGGTCAAGCCTTTATCGAGCAGCAGGCTGTCATTGACGAACGCGTGGATCGGCAGCAGCTCCACCGTCGTTACGCCCAGTGACTTGATGTACTTGATTACGTCAGGAACGGCGAGGCCTGCGAAGGTGCCGCGCAGTTCCTCCGGTACCTGGGGATGTTGCTTGGTGTAGCCGCGCACATGGGTTTCATAAATGATGGTTCGATCCCAAGGCACGAGCGGACTGACCGATTGTTTCCAATCGAAGGTCGAGTCTGCGACTACGCACTTGGGCATGAAGGGCGCGCTGTCGCGCTCATCGAAGGTCAGATCGTCGCCTTCGGCACCGATGGTGTAGCCGAACAACGCATGATCCCAGCGCAGCTCGCCGACGAACTCGCGCGCGTACGGGTCGATCAGCAGCTTGTTGGGATTGAAACGGTGCCCCGCTTCGGGCTCGTACGGGCCATAAACGCGGTACCCGTAAACCGTGCCGGGGCCGACATCGACCAGATAGCCGTGCCAGATCTCATCGGTATATTCGGGCAGCTCGATGCGCTCGATCTCCTTCTGGCCGTCCGCGTCGAACAGGCACAGCTCGACTTTGGTGGCATTGGCGGAGAACAGCGCGAAGTTGGTGCCCTGGCCATCCCAGAAAGCCCCTCTGGGATACGGCAGGCCCTCACGCAGTTGTGACGAAAAGCTACGGCTCAAGGTGACACCCGATCGGGGAGGGACATGACCGCAGGTGCAACGCTCAGCGCATGGGAACGTTCCCTAGGCCCGAGCTTTGCGTGCTTTGGTGCTCTTGCGTGACTTGCTGACCGACTTCCGGGTGGTCTTTTTCTTGGCGACCTTCTTCTTGGCCGTCTTGCCGTACAGCTTGCGCAACTCGTCCTTGGCGCCTTCGAGCTTGCGTTTGCGGGCGGGCGGCAATGTTTTGCCGGCACGGTTCTCGTAGAAGGTCAGCATGGACATGGCGGAGCGATACGGCGACGACTTGCGCTTGTGGCTGCGGTCGGCCGAGCGCTTCAAGGAGAGGGCGATGCTGCGAGAGCTGCCGCCGGTGAAGACCCCTTCCTCCAGCGTCAGTGCATCACTGGTCTGCGTGACCCGTTGCGACCAGCGTTTCTTGCGAGCAGTGGCCATGCTGCCTCCGGGAGCGTTGAGGACGCTGACGGAATGATCCAGCTGCGCCAACGTTCCCGACGCTCTGCGCTCACTCTTCGAAGGACAGGGTCCAGGTCTCGCCGATCAGGGATTGACCGAAGCTGTGGTGAGGCTCGCTTTTGGACAGTTGGAAGCCCTCCGCCACGTACAGTTTGCGTGCCGCTAGCAGGTTGCTTTGCGTCCAGAGCGTCATGCCTTTGTACCCAGCCTCGCGCGCAAAGCTGACGCACTCGTGCACGAGCATGCGGCCGACGCCGTGGCCTCGAGCGCTGTCTTCGACCAATAGCAGACGCAGCTTCGCGATGCCTTCCGGTCCACGGACCAGCATGATCGTGCCGACGGGCGCGTCGCCAAGCTCGGCGATCCAGCACCGCTCGGCGGCGGGATCGAGTTCTCGCAGAAACTTGGCGCAGATCTCGGCCACCAGCGCTTCGAATTCGCTGTTGAATGCATATTCCTTGGCATATAGCGCGCCGTGCCGCTGAATGATCCAGCCCATGTCGCCGGCGCGATGGGTTCGCAGTCGGACGGCCGGCGTCGTGGGCTGCGGACTGAGGAGGGATTGCACTTGACGTAGATGAGCTTGCAGTTGCAGTTGTTGATGCCAGGGCAGGGGCTCCAAAAGCTTTGCGACTTCATCGCGCGCTTGCTGATTCACACCGGCGAAGGCTTTGCGGCCTTTGGCTGTGAGCAGCAGGTGCGATTTGCGGGCATCGTCTTGGGACCGTTCGCGCTTGAGCCAGCCGCGCTTTTCGAACTGCGCGAGGATGCGGCTGACGTAGCCGAAGTCCATGCCCAGTGCCCGCACCAGATCCGCTGCCATCACGTTCTCGTTATTGGCGATTTCGTAGAGCACCCGCAGCTCGGTCAAGGAATAGTCGCCGCCCAGATGGTTGCCGAGCACTCCAATGGTGCGGGTGTAGAAGCGGTTGAACTGGCGGATGTCGGCGATGATCGAGTCGGACGCTGCATTCATACGGATTCCTCCCTGAGCGCAGACGTTCGCGCAATTACTTGACGAAGTCAAGTATCGCTTCTGGTCAGCGGCTGGCAGGTTTTCTGGCTCGCGGCGGCAGCCGGTTTGGAGCACAATTCACGGGTGATCAAGCTCCGAGGTTTCATTCTCCAGGCCAGTTATCGCGTGGTCTCCGGCCCGGCCGGAACGCGCGTTCCTGTCATCCACGTGTACGGTCGTCTCGAAGACGGCGGCACCTTTCTGGTCCGCGACAATCGCCAGCGCCCGCACTTCTACATTCGAACTGCGGATGTCGAGCGCGCGAGCGTGCAGACGTCGCAGCAACCTGTTTCCCTGGAGAAGCGCACGTTTGACGGCGAGCCGGTGTCGCGCTTCGATATGGACACACCGACCGATGTGCCGGGTCTGCGCGACCGGCTGCACGATGTGGGCATCGACACCTACGAAGCGGACGTGCGGTTTGCGGTCCGTTATCTGATCGAGCGCGGCATCAAGGGTGGCTGTGAGATCGAAGGCGAGGCGACGCCGGGCCAAGGGGGCACCTGGGTGTTCGATAACCCGGTGCTGCGGCCGGCCGACGTCAGGATCGAGCCGCGCATCCTATCGTTCGATATCGAGACCGATGGCAAAGGCGAGCGTTTGCTCGCGATCTCGATGTACTCCAACGAGATTGACGAGGTCCTGATTGTCGATGGCAGCGATCGTCCGATGCCGGAGAAGGCGACTCGGTGTCTGGATGAATACTCGGCGCTCAATGCATTCTGCGAGCGGGTGCAGCGCCTCGATCCCGATGTAATCACCGGCTGGAACATCGTCGACTTCGATTTGACGGCGCTGCAGCGCATGGCGCAGCGGCTGCGGCATCCCTTCAATCTTGGCCGCGATTCAGGCGCGATTCGCATTCGCAAGGCCGAAGGCTACTTTGGCAGCGGGCAGGCGAGCATTCCGGGCCGGTTGGTCATGGATGGTATCGACCTGCTGCGTGGCGCGTTCGTGCGCATGGATGATTATTCGCTCGACGCCGTGGCGCGAGAGGTTCTCGGTGAGGGCAAGGCAGTCTCGGGCGATGTTCGTGATCGTCTGGCCGAGATCATTCACAACTATCGTCACGATCTGCCCGCGTTTGCGCTGTATGCGCGCACCGACGCGCGGCTGGTGTTCGAGATCGTTGCGAAGCTGAATCTGATTCCGCTCTCCGTGGCGCGCAGTCAGCTCACGGGGATGACGCCGGATCGAGTCGCAGCGAGCATTGCTTCGTTCGATTTCTTGTACCTATCGGAGCTGGAGAAGCTCGGCATCGTGGCGCCGACGGTGCGCTCCAGCGACGCTCGGGTGTATGAAGCTCAGCAGGGCGGTCACGTGCTCGAGCCGCTCACCGGTCTGCATCGCAATGTCTGGGTATTCGACTTCAAGAGCCTGTATCCCAGCATCATTCGCACGTTCAACATCGATCCGCTGTCGTACGTAGCCAAGGCCGCAGCCCACGGACGATTCTGATTCGAAAACCGCCGGGCGGCGCGTTTTTTTTCGCAGAGAGCCCGCCATTCTGCCTCGCGTGCTCGATGAGTTGTTTCCTCGGCGCGACGTGGCCAAGAGGAACGGCGATGAAGTGGCCTCGCACGCCATCAAGATTCTGATGAACTCCTGCTATGGCGTATTGGGTACGCCGGCGTGCCGTTTCTATAACCCGGCGCTTGCCAACTCGATCACCGGCACGGGCCGCGAGATTCTGTTGTGGTCCAAGCAATGGTTCGAGAGTGTCGGCTACACCGTGCTGTACGGCGATACGGACAGCTTGTTCGTTCGCTCCGGCATGCCGGATGCCGACGGCGCGCGTGCCACAGGCAAGGAGCTTGCGGCCAGGTTGAATCGCGACATCGCCCAGTACATCGCGCAGGAATGGCGCGTCACGAGCAAGATGGAGCTGAAGTTCGAGAAGCTCTATTTACGGCTATTTCTGCCGAGGGCGAGAGGCAGCACGCGGGGCGCCAGCAAACGTTACGCCGGGTTGCTCAATGCGGCCGACATCGACGGCGTGCAGTTCGTCGGTATGGAAGTGGTGCGTCGTGACTGGACCGCGCTTGCCAAACAGGTGCAGCGCGAGTTGTATCACCGCTTGTTCACGGATCAGCCGGTGGACGTGTATCTCGCCGACATCGTCGGCCGAGTGCGCGATGGCAAGCTGGACGATCAGCTGGTCTATAAAAAGAATCTTCGGAAGGACACCGAGGAGTACACCGCAACCACACCGCCGCACGTGGTTGCCGCACGCAAGTCGACGCAGCCACTGGGTCGCTTGATCAGCTACGTCATCACGACCGCGGGGCCGGAGCCCATCGACAATATCCAGCATCCGCTGGATCGCGAGCACTATGTGATCAAGCAGATCAAGCCGGTCGCGGAGCCCGTGCTCGCGACCCTCGGCTTGGATTTCGAGCAGGTCATCGGCGACAGCCGCCAGATGGATCTTTACGCGTTGCTGGGCGATCGCTGAGTTCGGCGTCGCGCCGAGCCGTTGCGGGCGTTGGCTGCTGGTCGCGTCGATGTCGCGCGAGCGGCCACCCTTGCAGCCGGCGCCGCCTTGTTCTTCTGCTTGGCGGTGTTAATCAGATCCAGCACTTCGGTGATGATGCCTTCCATGATGGTGCGCGCCTTGGTGGCATTGCCCGCCTCGATGGCGTCGAGCACTTTCCGGTGCAAGTCCACGTCCGCCTGCGGCACGCCTTTGACTGAGTTGGTGAGTCGGATCGAAATGCGCAGCGCCGCGTTGATCATGTCTTCGAACTGCGCATAGAACCGGTTGCCCGTGGCATGCAGCACGGCGACATGAAAGGCGATATCGGATTCGAGCGGATCGTCCTCGCCCAGGGCCGCCGTTTTCATCCGCTCGACGGCGCGACGGATGCGCGCGATGCCTTCGGGCGTGGCTTTACGGGCAGCGAGCGCCGCCGCCATGGGTTCGATCGCAAAACGAATCTCGGTGAACTCGGCGAGCAGCTCGAGCGAGAACTTTCTCTCCAGCAGCCAGCGCAGCACATCGGGATCGAGCAGATTCCAGTTGCTTTCCGGCTCGACCCAGGTGCCCTGGCGCGGGCGGGCGCTGAGCAGCCCTTTGGCAGTGAGCATCTTGACCGCTTCCCGCAGCACGGTGCGGCTGGCGCCGAATTGTTTGCACAGCTCGGCCTCGATGGGAAACGGCACAGTGTCACCGTAAGTCTGGGTGACGATCGCATGCCCCAGCTCTTCGACGATGGCGTAAGTCAGGTTTTGTCCGCTGGGTTTGCGCATGCCTGGGTCTGGCCCTTCGAGTTATGGGAGCAACATAGCACGATCAGGCGTTGGCCGATCCCTTCGCCTGCTGCCAGGCGCTGACGATGGCGGTGGCGCGCGCCGCGACTTCGGCGGCAGTGCGGCCTGGTGCATAGATGTCGGCGCCGAAGCCGATGCCGTCGATGCCTGCTTCCGCCCATTCCGCCAGGTTGCGAGCCCCGACGCCGCCGACCGCAAATACTTTGGTCCCCGGCAACACGGCCCGGAGCGCCTTCAAGTGCTGCACGCCATAAGTCGAGGCGGGGAACATCTTCAGCGCAGTCGCGCCGGCATCGATGGCGGCAAACGCCTCGGTCGCGGTCGCAAAGCCCGGGACGGCTTGCAAGCCCAGCTCAACACTGCGGGCGATCACGCCTCGCTCGACGTTCGGCGTCACGATGAGCTTGCCGCCGGCTTCGGCAACGGCGTCGACCTGCGCGGGCTTGAGCACCGTACCGGCGCCGCACAGACATTCGTTGCCAAAGCGTTCGGTCAAGCGTCGGATGCTCACCAACGCCTCGGGTGAATTCAGCGGCACTTCGATGCCGCGGATGCCGGCGTCGACCAGGGCTTGGGCGACATCCAATATTTCATCGGGACGGATGCCACGCAGAATGGCGATCAAAGGAGGAACGGCGACAGGCGTGGGCACGAAATTACTCCGCGATATCTGGATGAGCGAGCGCGTTGAGGCCGGCGAGGGTCAGCTCGGTGGCGTCCAGCGGCAGCGTTTCGATGCCATGGGCGGCGAGCGCGGCTCCGTAGAGCTCGGCCAGTCGGGGTGCCCCAATGATCGGCACGGCGGCACTCGCTCGCATCGTGCCATCGAACAAGGGCAAGGCTCCCAGGACATCCTGGCCGATGATGAGGCCGGATAGATAGGTCGAGGCTTCCGCGTGCGTCATGCTTTGAATCAACTGGCGCGCGCGCACCTCGAACAGCAAGTGACTGAGCGGAACGTTGCGCAACTCTCGGCTGCGTTGCAGTCCAGCCTCGAAACCGCGACGTTCGGCGTCTTCATTTGCCTCAGCCGTCGACGCCTTCAACAGCGTGCTGCGATCTCGCAGCAGGGCGTACAGCTCGCCGGACAAACTGGTTTGGAACGATTTGAGCTTGCCGTTCTCCACCAGCGCCCATTTGGTATGGGTGCCGGGGAGGGCGACGATGCTTCGACCGCGCCCGAGCGAAGGATGAGTGGCGATGGCGCCGAGGATCTGTGTTTCCTCGCCGCGCATGACGTCCGGGGCGCCCAGGGGGTTGGTGCAGGAAACGCCAGCGGCAATGGCGATCGAACGACCGCGAGCGTCAAAGCGCAACAGTGAGGCGCGCAACTCCGCAACGCCGGCAGGGCAAGAGGCGTACGGAACTTCCCGCCAGCCATTGCGCGAGCCGACCATTCCGGCCAGCCAGATGGGCAGCGGCCCGTACTGGCCCGTCCAAGGCTCGAGCGCGGCGAACAGGGTCGCCTCGGCGTTGGTCGTCAATGATCCGATACCGGCGCCATCGGCCTTGTCGAGCACCGTGGCGCCGCGGCATAAATGCAGCCGCAGATGGGTCGTGCCCCAGTCGCCGGCGATATGGGTAGGGGAGTCGGTCATGCGTGGGATTCCATGTGGGCCTTTTATATGATTAATATTCTCCCTGTACAAGCCCGACCTGAACTGGCGACGGCGGTCGGGCCCGACAGCACGGATTTTCGGGGGAAGCGATGCAAGGAAATCAGAAAATCGCGCCGAAGCTGGCCCGCTGGGCGGCGCTACTCGCGGTTGTCACCGGCAGCGCCTGGGCAGACCCGCCCGATGGCTACTACCTGGGTGCCGATCTGTCCTATGTCAACGAGATGGAGGATTGCGGGGTCGTCTACCGCGACGCCGGCAAGCCGGCCGATCCGTTCGTATTGCTGAAGTCACGCGGGGCCAATCTGGTACGTGTCCGTCTGTGGAACGACGCCCGGTGGACGCGCTATTCGAATCTCGCCGACGTCAAGAAAACCATTCGTCGGGCGCGCCGCGCCGGCATGCAGGTGCTGCTCGATTTTCACTACTCGGATGACTGGGCCGACGGCGAGAAGCAGATCATCCCCAAGGCCTGGGCGCACATCACCGATCAGGATGCGTTGGCGCAGGCCCTTTATGACTTCACCCTACGCACGCTGCGCGAGTTGGACCGCGCCGGCTTGATGCCTGAGTTGGTTCAGGTCGGCAACGAAACCAATGGCGAGATCCTGAGCACGCTGGAACGGGCCAAGGAGCCGATCGATTGGTCGCGCAACGCCAAGCTGTTCAATGCGGGCATTCGTGCGGTCCGCGACGCCGGTGCGCAGTCGTCGATCAAGCCGCGCGTGATGTTGCACATCGCGCAGCCAGAAAACGTCGAGCCGTGGTTCGCGGCCGCCAAAGCAGCGGGCGTCACGGACTTCGATTTGATCGGCATCAGCTACTACCGGCGCTGGTCGACTCAAGATCTCGACGGACTCGACGCGGTCATTCGCAGACTGCGACAAAACTATCGGGCGGATGTCCTGGTCGTCGAAGCGGCGTATCCCTGGACGCTGGAGAATGCAGATCAGTCCGCGAATTTATTGGAAACCAGCACGCTGATCGCGGGCTATCCGGCCACGCCGCGCGGGCAACGTCACTATCTCATCGATCTCACTCAACGAGTGATCTCCAATGGCGGGGTCGGCTTGGTGTATTGGGAGCCGGCCTGGCTATCGAGCAAGTGCAAGACGCGCTGGGCAACCGGATCCGCCTGGGACAACGCAACGCTGTTCGATCATCAGGGCGAGTTGCTGCCGGGCGCGGATTTCTTTGGCTTCCCGTACGTGTTCTCGGCCAAACCAGAGCAGGAGCAGCGCGCGTCGAGCCCGCCGCTGGCCGAGGTGTCGGGTAACTTCAACGAGGGCTGGCAGTTTCATCGCTTCGAGCGGGACAGCGATGAGGTTCCCGCTAGTCAAGTTCCCGCGGCGGCATGGGAGTCCGTGACCCTGCCGCACACCGCCCGCATCGAGCCGCGCATCGTCAATGACCAGTGGCAAGGGCTGTCGTTGTATCGCAAGCGCTTCAACGCCGAGCCCGCGTGGCGGGGCAAGCAGGTGTGGGTGCGATTCGAGGCCGCGATGAACATCGCGAAGGTGAGCGTGAACGGCCGCGAAGTGCGCACACACCTGGGCGGCTATCTGCCATTCGTGGTCGATTTGAGCGAGCGGTTGCGCTTCGATGAGCCGAACGAAATCACGGTCTGGCTCGACAATCGCGACAACGCGCTCACCGGCCCGAAAGCCATGCACGTGCTGGATTTCAACATGTTTGGCGGGCTGTATCGTGATGCAACGCTGATCGTCAAAGAGCCGCTGCACATCACCGACGAGGTGCTCGCGAATCAACCCGCGGGCGGCGGCATCTTCGTTACCTATCCCGAAGTCAGTCGCGAGCGCGCCACGGTGGCGGTCAAAACTCAGGTACGCAATGCCGGCCGTGCCGGAGCAACGTTTCGAATAGTGCAAACACTGTTGCGCGATGGGCAGCAAGTGGCATCGGCGAGCTCGTCGGAGCTGAGTGCCAAGCGCGGGCAATCAACGGATGTGAATGTCGAGCTGCCGGTGCTGCAGCCCCAGTTGTGGTCGCCGCAATCGCCTGCGTTGTATGACCTCGTCACGTCGGTGGAGGCGGACGGCAAAGTTGTCGATGAGCGTCGCACGCGCATTGGCATCCGCCGTCTGGAGTTCGTGGGCAACAAGCTCAAGATCAACGGCGAGGAAATGTTCCTGCGCGGCGTGAATCGCCATCAGGAACATCCATACGTCGGCTATGCCGTTGCTCGTGCGGCCGAGTATCGCGACGCCCGCCGCATCAAGGAGGCAGGGTTTGATTTCGTGCGACTGTCGCACTACCCGCAATCGCCGTACTTCATGGCCGCCGCCGACGAGCTGGGGCTGGTGCTGCTGAACTCTGTGCTCGGTTGGCAGTTCTACAACCCGGATCCGCGTTTCGAGCAGCAGGTGGTGCAGACGTGTCGCGATCTGGTCCGCCGCGATCGCAATCACGCCAGCGCGATGCTCTGGGAATGTTCGCTCAACGAGAGCCAGATGCCGAAAGCGCTGGTCGAGAAGTTTCATCGCGCCGTCCACGAGGAGTATCCGGGGGATCAGGCGTTTTCGGCGGGGTGGCAGAACGACGGCTATGACATTTATATCCAGGCGCGCCAGCATCGAATCGAGCACTACACGCCGCCGGATCGGCCGTATCTCGTGTCCGAATACGGCGATTGGGAATATTACGCACTGAACGCCGGCTTCAATCAGCAGACTTGGGCGGACTTGCAGCCTGATGCCAGGACCAGTCGGCAATTGCTCAGCGCGGGCGAGGCGCGCCTGTTGCAGCAGGCGAGCAACAACCAGGAAGCGCACAACGACAACTTCACTGTGCCGGCGTTCGCCGATGCGTATTGGGCAATGTTCGACTACAACCGCGGTTATGCCGATGATCTGGAAGCATCGGGACCGATGAGCTTGGATCGGGTGCCGAAGTTCAGTTATTCCTTCTTCCGCAGCCAGCGCGACGCCGGACAGCGCTCGCCGCTGTACTCGTCGGGGCCGGAGGTGTTCATTGCCAACTACTGGCAGCCGGAGTCGACCACCGATGTTCGCGTGTATGGAAACGTCGAAGAGGTCGAGCTGTATCTGAACGGACGCGTCGTGGCGCGACAGCGGCCGGATCGGGACCGGATGTCGACGCACCTTCGCCATCCGCCGTTTACGTTCAAGCTCGGCAAGTTCGAGGCCGGCGCGCTGGAAGCAGTGGGTTACATCGATGGCCAGGCCATCGCTCACCATCGAGTTGCCACGCCGGAAGCGGTCGAGCGCATGCAGATCGAGTTCGATACGGTCGGGGTGTGCACGGATGCCGAGCGCAGCGATCAAATATTCGTTCGGGCGAAGTTGCTTGATGCCAATGGGACAACGGTGCCGCTGTCTGGCAAGGAAATTGAATTCACCGGGCAGGGAAGATTCTCGGTGATTGGGCCGGGTAGGTTGCCGACAGAGGCGGGCATCGCCACTGCTTTGTTCAAGGTTGAGCCTGGCGCCGGCCCGGGCAGCGTTGCAGCGGCGGTAGGTGTGAGAACGGTTAGCTCGGATTTCTCCGAAACTGCCTGCCGACAGGTGTTCACGCGGCCTTGATTCAGCCGCCGCTATTTCGGCGGTCGCATGGCTGCGTCGCTGTCTGGTCCTCCAGCCGGGTCGCCCGCAAGGGCGACCCATACTCCCCTCACTTTCCTGCCTGCCGCGCGACGCGGCTGCCCTCATCTCCGCTTGCGTTCTCAAAGACCGTGCTATATATAATACAAATCGGATTTTGTCTGAGTAAAAGAACATCTCTTTGCAGGGGGAGTCATGGATACTCGAACACGGACAAACCGGCTGTGGCGCTATGCCTTGGGCTATTCCGCGCCAATGCTGCTATGGACTTCGGCGCATGCCGCCGAGCCACAATCCGCGACCAGCGGAATCATTGAAGAAGTCCAAGTCACCGGCATCCGGCAGAGCCTTCGCGATGCGCTGTCGGTCAAGTTGAATTCCGATCTGGTCGTCGATGCCATCTCATCCGAGGACATCGGCCAGCTGCCCGATGTCACCATCGCTGAGTCCATCAACCGGCTGCCCGGCATCAATGCAACTCGGGATCGCGGCAATGACAGCCAGGCGGTGGTGCGAGGCCTGGGCGCGAGACTGGTCCTGGGCACGATCAACGGCCGTGAAGTCGCGTCGTCGGAGCCCGATCGCAATGTTCGCTGGGAGATCTATCCCTCTGAAGTCGTGTCCGGCGTAAAGGTCTACAAGACCCAGGCCGCCGATCTGATCGCCGGCGGTGTTGCGGCCACCATCGACATTCAAACGTTGCAGCCGCTCGACTACGACGGCGCCGAGTTCGTGGTTCGTGGCGGGCCGGTCTATTACGACGGCGGCGCGGACATCCCCGGCTATGATCCCTGGGGCTATCGCGCCAGCGGCTCGTATGTTTTCAAAGCGAATGAAACGTTCGGGCTGGTGATCGGCCTGACCGCGCAACAACAGAAAAACGGCTATTCCTCGTTTACCGGTTGGGGATACAACGATTCCCGGGCGCGACCGCCGCAAGGTGCGAGCGATTTCACCGGCGATCTCGATGGCGATGGCACTCCCGATGCGACTCCGTGGGGGGCGCAAGTTTCCGTCAATGGCATCGACCAGAATCGGCGCGGCGTGTCGCTGGGCACGCAATGGCGGCCGTCGGAGCGGTTCGAGTTGCGCTTCGATGCGCTGTATTCGGACGTGGACATTCACGAGGATCAGGGCCAGACCGTCTACGGCCAGAACAATTGGGGCAATTGGGACAACGGCAATTGGGCTGACTACAACGCCCCGGGCGCGAGCTACACCATCGTCGACGGCACCGTGGTCGCGGCGAGGCTGCCCTACAGTTCGGTGACGACGGTGGTGTCGGACTACGATGAAAAGAAGGATCTGTCGGTCACGGGATTGAATGGCCGCTGGTCCGGCGAGCGCTGGAGCATTACCGGTGATATTTCTTATTCGCAGGCCGAGCGCGAAAACACCTGGAAGGCGGTGCGCACCGAGGTGTATCCGGAGTGGATGACCTGGGACACTCGCGGCGGACGCTTGCCAACCATCACTACCAGCGTCGACCCGACCACGTTGACGCAGTTAGCGCCCGATTATCGCGGCGGTAGCATCGATGGTCCGGAGCATCTGAACGACGAGTTGACCGCGGGCGCCTTGGACTTCGCCCGTTCGCTCGATGGAGATTTCCTGTCGTCGTTGCAGTTCGGTGCGCGCCTGTCGAACCGGACGAAAAAGCACGATCGCATGGAGACCTATCCGTCCGCCCGCGAGGGCGGCGTCGAGATTCCGATTTCGCTGTTCCGCGTGTACAACGTGCCGTCCGTGAATCTGCCGCCGGTGTTGCTGGGCAACTATGACGAGATTGCACGTCTGGCTTATGGCTCGGCGCTGGATCCGAGCAATGCCAGGGAGAATTTCTCGCAGCGCTGGAAGGTGAAGGAGGAGGTTACCGAGGGATACTTCAAACTCAACTTCGCGAGCAATGCCATCGCGCAGCGCATGACAGGAAACATCGGCGTGCGTCTGCTGGATGTGCAGACAACCAGCGACGGATTCCAGCAAGCCACGGGCGCGAGCGCGCTTGCGCCAGTCAGGGTCGAGCATGACTACAGCGAGGTGCTGCCGAGCGCCAATGTGAACTTCAATCTCACCGACACGACGCTGCTGCGCTTCGGGGTGTCCAAGGTCGTCGCGCGGCCACCGCTCGATGAATTGCGCGCCAGCCGTACACTGACCAACTGGTTGCCGTATACCGGCAACGCCGGTAATCCCAATCTGGAGCCGTTCAAAGCGACGCAGTTCGATGCCTCCTACGAGTGGTATTTCCGGGACGAGGCACTCTTCGGTGTTGCGGCCTATTACAAGGACGTGTCCTCGTACATCGGCTGGCGACAGGATCCGCAGACGTTCGACGGCATCACCTATGCCGTCGCCACACCGGTCAATGGCAAGGGCGGCTCGATCGCGGGCGCGGAGGTTACGTTCCAGACGCCGTTCTTCTTCTGGAGCGCGCTGGAGAACTTTGGCGTCTATTCAAACTACGCCTATGTGGATTCGGATGTGCAGGAGTTCGTGCCGATCACCAATCCGCTGACGGGCACTGGTTTCGCACGGCACACGGCGGTGTTCGATCTCTGGTATAGCTCGGGGCCCATCGAGGCGCGGCTTGGCTACAAGTATCACAGCCCGTTTACCGTGATTTATGGCTGGAATGGGGCGGACCTGCAGACGCTGGAGGACGAGTCGGTGCTGGATCTGAGCACGTCGTACCAACTCACCTCAGGTGTGCTACTGCGCTTCCAGGTGAACAACCTCACCGACGAGCCGTTGCGCATGCATCGGGACAATCAGGTGAACCGCATCGGCCGCTATGACGAATACGGCCGCCGCTACCTGCTGGACATCACCATGAAGTTCTGACCTGCGCGCCGGCGGTGTTCCAGCCGCAACGCTGAGCACACCGATGTCAGCAGGGTCGCTGATGTCGGTGTGCTGTACTTGGCCCTGTCGATCTGGTTCGAGAGTGTCATGTACGACTGCAGACGTTTCTTCATCGATGGCGAGTGGCTGACGCCGGCGGGGCGCAAGGAAGCGCTGGTAATCAATCCGGCGACCGAGCAGCCGGTTGGGCAAATCCTGTTGGGCAGCGCCGAGGATGTCGACGCGGCCGTGAAAGCGGCACGCACGGCCTTCGCGACGTACTCGCAAACCTCGCGTGAAGAGCGCATCGCGCTGTTCGAGCGCATCGTCAAAGTTTACGAGGCAAACATCGAGCGCCTGGCGCAGGCTGTCTCCGATGAGATGGGCGCGCCGATGACGCTCGCCTTGCAAGCACAGGCGGGCAGCGGCTTCCGGCACTTGTCCACTGCGTTGACCATCCTCAAGGACTTCGAATTCGAAGAGCGCTTGGGCACGACATTGATTGCGCGTGAGCCCATCGGTGTGTGCGGTTTGATCACGCCCTGGAATTGGCCGCTGAATCAGATCAGCTGCAAAGTCGCGCCGGCGCTCGCGGTTGGTTGCGCCGTCGTGTTGAAGCCCAGCGAGGTGGCGCCCGTCACTGCGCACATCTTCGCTGAAATACTTGCCGAGGCGGGCGTGCCGAAGGGCGTGTTCAATCTCGTCGACGGCGACGGTCCGGGTGTTGGCGAGGCAATTTCTCGGCATCCCGACATCGACATGGTGTCGTTCACTGGATCCACGCGGGCCGGTGTGCTCGTGGCGAAGGCCGCAGCGGATACGGTCAAGCGCGTGTCGCAAGAGTTGGGCGGCAAGTCCGCCAACATCATCCTGGAAGATGCAGACATCGCCGTGTCTGTCGCGCACGGCGTGAACTGGATGATGACCAACAGCGGCCAATCCTGCAATGCGCCGTCACGCATGCTCGTGCCCGCGGATCGTCACGACGAAGCGGTCGAGGTTGCGAAGAAGACCGCGGAGCAGTTGGTCGTCGGTGACCCGAAGGCGCCCGGTGTGACCACGGGGCCGGTAGCCAACAAACTTCACTTCGAGCGCGTGCAGGCGTTGATCGCCAAAGGCATCGAGGAGGGCGCCAAGCCAGTGATCGGAGGCGTCGGACGCCCCGACGGTATCGAGCGAGGTTACTTCGTCAAGCCGACCATCTTCGCGGGCGTCACCAATGAGATGACGATCGCGCGCGAGGAAGTGTTCGGTCCAGTAATGGTGCTCATTCCGTACCGCGATGAAGCAGACGCGATCCGAATCGCGAACGACTCGGTTTACGGCCTGTCCGGTCACGTGCACTCGGCAAATATAGAGAGCGCACGACGCGTGGCCTCGAAGATTCGCACCGGCATGATTCACGTGAACGGCGCGGCCCGCGACATGTTTGCTCCGTTCGGCGGCTACAAGCAATCAGGCAATGGGCGCGAGTGGGGCCGAGAGGGCTTCAAGGAATTCCTCGAGACCAAGGCCCTGATGGGCTATTTCACCTGACAATCGGTCACGACGAGTACCGATCACGCAAGAGCAACGAGCACGGCAAGACATCGGCACGCCGCTGAAAACGTATTTCGACGGCCTACTCATGGAGCGCAGGAACAGCTGCGCTCTATACCGGCAAGTGCGCCATCAGGCGCGCAATCTCATGACTGTCCGAATCCGGACGCGCCAGCAGTTGCTGAATGACCAGCAGCCGATCTGCAGGCGGATGGGTTTGATTCAGCTTGGTCACGCCTTCGATGCGTTCGATGGTGATCCGGAACGAACGGATCCGAGGCACCGACTGCTGCACTTTGCCCGGCGGCGCTTGCTCCAAGGTCCATGGATTCTCACTGTCACGCTCCAGCACCTCAGCGACGCGCCGTAGCACATTGAGCTGCCCTTCATCGTCGTCGATGACTTGTAGCCGGCCGCGGATCTGCGCGGAAACATAGTCCCAGGTTGGAACCGTCAGCAGTGTCTTGTACCAGCTCGCGGAGATGTAGGTATGCGGGCCGGGAAAGATCGCCAGCACTTGCTGCCCGTTTCGCAATGTCTGCGCTTGAGGATTGATTCGGGTCATGTGGCCGACCAGCGTCGTGACGGTGTCGTCGGTCTCGAAGAAGATCGGCGTCGGCGTGGCGTAGGTTTCCTCGCCCGTGGCGGTGATCAAATGAGCGAACGGATACTTTTTGACGATAGCAACAGGATCCGCCGCGGCATAGGCGCTCGGCGCATACATTGTTCTGGCGGTTGCTGGAGTGCTCATGGCGCCCGATTCGGTCAAGGATGGATGTCGGGCAGTCTATCCAGGCCGGCAGGTGGGCTGGTTGCGAACGAGGGTGCGAGTAGTGATCCCGCTGCACCACCCAAGTCCAGGCGTCACGTCTTTACGCGAGCCGGCTACTCGGTTTTCGTTGGAGCGCGGATGACCAGACCGGGATGTGCGCCAGTCGTGCGTCGATCCTGATACACGAGCGTGCCGTTGACCCAGACTTTCTCGATGCCCGCCGACAACGCCGTCGGATTCTCCAGCGTCGCGCGATCCATGATGGTCGCGGGATCGAACAACACCAGATCGGCGCGGTTGCCCTCGGCAATGGTGCCGCGAGCGGTGATGCCGAGATGCTTCGCGGCCAGACCAGTCATCTTGTAAACGCCTTCCTCCAGCGACATCACTTTCTTTTCGCGCACATAGCGGCCAAGTACTCGCGGGAACGTGCCGTGGCCGCGAGGATGGCTGATGGAGACGCCATCCGAACAAATGTTCGTGTGCTCCCAAGTCATCAGGTGAATGACGTCGTCTTCGTTCATGCTGGTGCCGATGACCGATTCGACCCGTTCCTCGTTGGGATGCGCTTTCTGGTACGCGATGGCCTGCTTCATCAAGCCGAGATACACATCCACCGGCGGGGCGTTGCGCTCCTTCGCAAGCTGTGCGAGCGACTTGCCGACGATGCTGGGGTCGGGCTGGAACCGCGAGAAGTACAGCCCCTCCGGCGGCGTCGATTCCTTGAGCATGAGGGCAAGGCCTTCGCGATCGTCGTACACCTTGTTCGGGAACATGGCGCGCATCGTCGACTGCCAGAATGTGTACGGATAGATGTCGGCGGTGATGTCCACGCCGGAAGCGCGCGCATGATTCAACAGCTCCAGCACTTTGTCCGAGGTGCCCCAGAGCTTTTTCACGCTGATCTTGATATGCGAGACCTGCACGGGCACGCCGCTGGCTCTGCCTATGTCGATTGCCTCTTGCAACGCGGGCATGAGTTCGAAGCCTTCATTGCGAATGTGGCTGATATAGCGTCCACCGAAGCGAGCCGACACTTTTGCCAACGCGATGACTTCCTCCGTGGAGGAGAAGTTGCCGGTCTCATAAAGCAAGCCTGTGGAGAGGCCAAATGCACCGGCCGCCATGTCGTCCTCGAGCAGCTGGCTCATGCGCGCTATTTCTTCCTCGGTCGCTGGACGGCGGGCAGCGTTCATGCCTTGCTCGCGTAAGGTGTTGTGACCGGAGTACGAGCCGAGGTTGACTGCGATCGGGTCTTTTTCGAGCCTGGCGAAGAGGGCCCGCAGTGGCGACTGGGATACGCCGTCCTGGCCGACGATGATGGTCGTGACGCCTTGGCTGGTAACCGCCAGCATGTCCGCCGATTTCGGAATGTCGGCGTCGTGATGACTGTGCGTGTCAATGAAGCCGGGTGCCAGCACCTTCCCGCCGCCTTCGATCACGACCTCGCTGTTGCCGGGAATCACATCGCCGACCGCAACGATCCGTCCGTCCGCGATACGTACCGACCCCTTGCGAGCCGGCGCGCCGGTGCCGTCGATGATGATGACGTCGGAGATGACGGCACTGTCGAGTGTCGGAGCTGCAGCTGCGAAGGCCAGGAGCGGAGTGGTGGCGAGCAGGAGCGCGAGCAACTGTTTCATGGGATGCCTCCAGCCGGGAGCGCCAGGCATTATGCGCCAGATCCAGTCAGCTGGCGTCGCGATTCGGCTGATTTCCTCGGCGCCGGGCGCTATTGGTCGCCCTGGCGGGCCCGAGCTGGTTCGATTAAAACGGATGAATGCTGACTATGGCAACGAGTGGCCGATTCCTGTTCCTACCTATCTCTTTGTATCGCGCTGCTCCATGCCTGTAGCCGAGAGGGGACAATGTCGTGGTCATTGCGAACGCCTGCGACCACCTCCTGCTGGTGGTTCAAAGCCGGCGATGAACAGGTGACGACTTAGATAAAGAATATGCGCAGTCGCCAACAACGGCAGCCCGACGGTGGTAGTGAATATTCCCCAGCGGGTTTCACCCGTGGAGGAGAGTGCGAGGATGGCCTGATAGAGCAGAGGCGCGGCCCCAAATACGACACCGGTCAGCACGGCACGGGGGTTTTCAATCATTTCATTGCCGTCGAAGAGCGCTGAAATTACGCGAAGCAACGACCAGAGCCCGAACAACCCGCACGACACGACCAGGATCAGCGGTGCCGGACTTTCCTGGCTCGGTCGCATCAGTTCTGCGGGCAATATGATCGTAGCGACCGCCAGCATCAACATGCATGGGGCGAAGCAAATGAGGATTTCCAGTTTCAACAACGATCGGGCCGAGTCGCTCATCTGCAGATCCATGTTGATGGCACGAGCGATTGTAGCGTAGTGCTCGCGGGGGGCGGGTTCGATTCCCGCACTCAGGTTCTCAGTTACACGAAAGAGGGGCGACCTCAGTAACGGCCGGACTGGAAGATCACTGGAAGTGATCTGGATTTGTCAATTCGTAACAGGTAAAAGGCAAGGGGTCAGGAGGCGTCTGTGCCCGGCACTGCATTGAAGAGGGCGATCGTGGTAATGGCCGTTGCGGTCGGGCTCGCGGTGGCCGGGCAGCTGTATCTGTGGTCGCCTCTTGTGGAGCGAGAGGGCGCTGGGGGCGGGATTCCCTCACCGCAAACGATAGCAGTCGCCTGGATATGGATTGTGTCCTCCGTTGTGTGTGTGCTGACCGTGCCGTATGCAGCGGATGCGCTATTGAAAGACAAGTCCAAGCGCACTCGGGGCAATGTACTAGTGGTCGGTGCGGGGGGGGGTGTTACTGCTTTGGGCCGTTGCCTGCGTTACTGGCATGTTCGTGTCGAGGTGACTGCGGGCTACTCAATCAACCTCATCTCCCGCGCGCCAGAACGCATATGCTTGCGGAGCTCTAAGTGGCACCGCATCCGTGATGCGCCGCCTACTCCTTATTTCTCTCTAAATTTGCCCGCAGAAAGTCTGAGAAGTTCTTTTCGTCCATCGTACCCGCAGCCCACTCAATGACGGCCTGTGTCGCAGCTTCCTCGCTGGCAGTGAACCGATAACCGTTGAGCTCGAGAAACAGCACGCCGATCACAAAGCCGGTGCGCTTGTCGCCACAATGCCGCCCGTGTACTTGGCAGCAAGTTCGACGATGTCCGCAGTCGCGTATGCCATGTGGTTTCGCGGCCTGCCGAGAGCGGACTGCAGCAGGGATTCGTCGCGCACACCTTCGGCGCCACCATGTTCGACGAGCAGCCGATCATGGATCGCCAATGCCAACTCATCCTCAATCCAGATCGGCTCGCTCATTTGGCGAGGACATGCAGTGTATTCCGGTAGCGGGCCATGATCTCCTCAGCCTTCTTCATTTTTTTCTCGAAGGTGGGATCGAACGGTGTAATGCGGTAAGTGTTGTTGGGTCCTTCGAGGAGAAATACATCCTCGCCCTCACCGGTGCGGAGTCGACTAATGACTTCCTTCGGAAGCACAACCCCGAGCGAACTGCCGACCTTTCGGATTTTGAGCGCAACCATAGATCACCTCTTCAAGCCCTACTCACGGCATGGCGTTAAAACAATAGTATTAACACGTTGCGTATTCAAAGGTGGGGTGAAAATACATAGGTAACTTACTGATTAATATTGAAGTGTTGTTGGTTTCGATTCTTGCCTATTCAATCAACCTCATCTCCCGCGCCCGAGCGAGGGCGCCGGTTCGGGTACTCACGTCCAGCTTCGCGAACACATTCTTCAAATGCCACTTCGCCGTCGACAAGGCGATCTGCGAGCGGGCGCTGATTTCATGATTGCTCAGTCCTAACGCGAGCAGGCGGAGTATGTCGATTTCGCGTTCGGTCAAAGGCTCCAAGGGGAGGGCGGGCTTGCGAGGGGACGGGGGTGCCACTGGCGCCGCTTGCGAGAAGACGTTGTCGAACTTGCACAGATAGTGCGTCGGCAGCGGAATGCGCAGGTGGCCGCTTGAGACGGCGGCGGAGATGACTTGAATCATCGAGGGCGTCTCGTCGTAGACGCCGCGAGTGAAGCCGTGGCCGCGGGTCAAGGCGAAGCCGCGGTTCAAGCAATCGAAGGCGGATTCGATATCGCCGGAATGCCAATAGCAGCACGCGAGCGCCGCTTCGAGCGGAGCTTCGCGATAGACATACCCGGCCTCATGCGCACTGTCGCGCAATACGAGCAGAATCGCTCGAGCGTCGTCGTACTGGCGCTGCTTCATTAGCAGGGCTGCGTAGCCAGAGCCGAAGCGTTCCCAAGCTTCATCGTACGACCGTGACCGGCGCCACTCGCCCGACCGCGCGCGACGCTGCAATCCGAACTCCAGCGCCACCGCCCGTGCGCGTTGCATATTCTCCTGTGACAACAACAGGCGAATCTTCTCCGCACTCACCTGGGCAAGAAATCGTGCATGCGAGCCGCTTTCCAGCATGCTGTGCAGATAGTCGAGCAGCTGAAATGCTTCACCATGTCGACCATGGATCGCCTTGATCCGCGACAGCGTCACATACGCAGTCACAACGTTCTCGACGGTGGATTGAACGCACAGTAGCGGCAGGACTTCGGTGCACAGGGCCTCCGCCTCGTCGAGTCGATTCTCTTCATATCGCATGTAGGCGAGGGCGTTGGCCGCGTTCACCCATGCAGGTGTGCGATGCCCGCCTCGAACCATCGCAAACATGCGCTCGCACCGATCGGCGGCGGCTTTCATATCGCCTTGGGCGCGATCGGCGAGCGACGCGACAACTTCCGCATAGCCCAGGCTGTACAAGCTGATCGAGTCGAACGTATCACGTGCACGCATGGCCAGGCGCCACGCTTTGTCGAACTGATTCAGGCGCAGCATTGTGTACGCCTGCAGCGTCAGCAACGTGCCAATGAGAAAGCTATCGGCACCGCGATCTCGTAGCGCTTCCGGAGACGAGATGCCAATCTGGCCGCTGCTGTCGGCGAGCACGGTCAGCATGGCATGCAACAGTCGAAGGTGTGCCGATCCAAGCGCGCGTTCGATGCTGACGTTCGCCTCGACCTCTCGTAACGTTGCTGCGGCCTCGTTGAAGCGTCGCGAGAGGATCAGGCTTGCGATATACGACCTGCAGAGGCCCGCGTGGTTGAGGATGACGTTGTGGGGGACCTTGCTGATCCAATGAATCACCGTGATGGTTTCGCCAGCGCGCAGCCACGTCGTCGTGCAGCGTTCCAAGAGTTCCGGGCGCCATTCCTCGTTGCCGGCCGAAAACGCATGATGAAGTGCTTCGTCGTAGAGTTGGTGTTCCGCGTACCAACGACTCGCGCGCTCGTTCAGCTGCGATAGTCGGGCGGTGTCATGCCGCAAGTGACTGCGGAGAAAATCCAGAAACAGCGTGTGAAATCTATACCAGTGCCCGTGACTGTCGAGCGCTTGAATGAACAGCTGCGAGCGTTCCAGCTGCTCGAGCAAGGACTGGCTGTGAGTGATATCGAGCAATGCATTGCAAAGCTCGGCAGTCATCCGGTCCACGACGCTGCTTGCGATCAAGAACTCGCGTAACGGCGGTGCTTGGTCTTGCAGAAGCGAGGTCCCCAGATAACGAGCCACCTCGTAGTGAGAGCCGTTGAAATCGCCAATGCCATCACGGGAGTCCGCGGCGGCAAGCAAGGCGAGTTTTACGCCAGCGACCCAGCCTTCAGTGCTCCGTCGGATGCTCTGTGCTTCGTCATTCGTGAGCGACCGATGACACAACTGCTCGCCGAGCTGCACGATGGCGTCCGTGTCGAAGTTCAGATCTTCCGCGCCGAGCGTCACGAGCTGATCATTTAGCCGTAGCTGACTCATGTGAAGCGCCGGCACCCCGCGGCCGGACAGAATCCACCGAATCCCGGCCGGTGACTGCAACAGCAATGCATCGACGGCACGCACGAGCACTGGCGTGCTCAGCAGTTGTAGATCATCTACAACGATGGAGGTTGGCTGGGTGAGCCGACTCAGGCTCGCAATGAAGACCGCGATCGCCGCGTCGAGTGAATCTGCCTCCGGCCGCTGGTGCGGAAGATATGCATCGAACGCGGGGCAGACGGACCTGACGGCGGCAATCAGATAAGAAAAGAACCGCACTGGCTCGTTGTCCTGCTCATCGAGCGACAACCAGGCGACGGCCTGTGACGCACATGAATGCTGATGCCATTGCGCCAGCAGTGTGGTCTTGCCCGATCCAATCGGTGCCGCGAGCAGTGTGAGCTTTTGTCTCGCGGCGGCATCGATTCGGGCCAACAAAGCGCCGCGCTCGATGCAAGTCATCGCGCACTGTGGCGGCTTGAGCTTGCCGTGAATGACATAGTGCGGGCCGATGTCGCTGATGGAGTGTGACGCTGAACGATGCGCCATGCCGTCGGCCCGATCCTTGCCGCGTCTGGTGAGCTGGTGTGCCACGCGCTCCCCCGAATGTTCCGTTTCTAACTATGGGCCAACCAAATGTTGACCAGAAAACATCGGCGCCGCCCCTCCGATCGAAGGGGGCGCAGCGATTATGCAACTGCCTAGCATCGGCGTCATCCGCTGGACCGCAGCGGGCCAACACATCAGGACGTCATCGAGGGGGAGTCACCAGCCATGTGCAGCAAAGCCATGTGCTCCCATCACGGGCCAGCCGTGCGGGAGCGTACGTTTGTGCAGCTCGTTCTACTCTGCGCAACACTGTTCGCGAGTCTCGGCGCGTACGCCCAGGCGCCGAACTTTATCGCGTTCGAGTCCGGACACGTACGACCGATAGCCATGTCGCCCGATCGCACGCGATTGTTCGTCACCAACACACCGGACAACACGCTCGAGGTGTTCGACATCACATTGTCGGGGTTGGCTTTGCGGGCGCGAGTGCCGGTGGGACTGGAGCCGGTGGCTGTCGCGGCCCGAAATGACTCCGAGGTCTGGGTCGTCAATCATCTTTCCGACAGCATCAGTGTCGTCACGCTGAGCGGCACTCCCAGAGTTACACGGACGCTGCTCGTGGGTGACGAGCCGCGAGACATCGTGTTTGCGGGCTCGCCAGTGAGGGCATTCATCACGACAGCGCATCGCGGACAACAGCGCACCGATGCATCTATCAGCAGCGTGCCGGGGGCGGGCGATCCGCAGCTGATCACGGCGAGCGTCGGCCGTAACGACGTGTGGGTGTTCGATCCCACCAGTCTGGGCAACACTGTCGGTGGCACGCCGGTCCGAATCCTGAATTTCTTCAGCGACACTCCGCGCGCCCTGGCGGTTAGCCCGGATAAGAACACGGTGTACATCGCGGCGTTCAAGTCGGGCAACCAGACCACGACGATTCTGGAGCCCATGGTGTGTGACGGGTTTCGGCCCAACCTGCCGTGCATCGTCGATAACCTGTCCATCATGCCCGGCGGCAATCCCGGGCCGGGCACGAACTTCGAAGGCAAGCGCGCGCCTGAGACCGGGCTGATCGTGAAGTTCAACAACACGACCAACCGCTGGGAAGATGAGCTCGGCCGCAATTGGAACAACGCCGTACGGTTCCGCTTGCCGGATCTCGATGTGTTCGCGGTGGACGCGCGCACCCTGTCGCAGACGGCGAGCTATGCGCACGTCGGCACGACGCTGTTCAACATGGTTGCCAATCCGGCGACCGGCAAACTGTATGTCTCCAACACCGAAGCGTTCAATCTGACGCGCTTCGAAGGGCCGGGCCAGTTCGGCGGCCAGACGGTCCAAGGTCATCTGGCCGAGACGCGCATCACCGTGATCTCCGGTTCGACCGTCACCCCCCGGCACCTGAACAAACATCTGGACTACACCAAGCTCGCCAACGAGTCGGGCTTCGATCCGACCGCGCGCAATCACAGCTTGTCGACGCCGCTCGAGATGGCGGTGACCAGCAATGGCCAGACGCTCTACGTCGCGGCGTTCGGCTCCAGCCGTATCGGTGTTTTCAATACCGCCGCGCTGGAGGCGGATACCTTCAACCCGCGCACGGCGAGCGCCAACTACATCAATGTGAGTGGCGGTGGTCCGAGCGGGCTGGTGTTGGATGAGGCACGAGGGCGGTTGTACGTAACGACGCGCTTCGACAACTCGGTGAAAGTCATCGACACCACCAGCCGCGCTCAGGTGGCAGCGGTGACATTGCCGAATCCCGAGCCGGCGGCGATCGTGCAAGGTCGACCGATGCTCTATGACGCAACCACGCTATCGGCGAATGGTGAGGCGTCGTGCGCGAGCTGCCACATCTTTGGGGACATGGACGATCTGGCGTGGGATCTGGGCAACCCGGACGATCCGGTCACCCACAATCCCTTGCCCAAGAACCTCACCAGCGCGCTGGAGATCGCGATCGGCAAGACGCTGTTCGGCGTGCGTACGCCCATCAACGGCAGCGATAACGTCGAGGAATTCCATCCGATGAAAGGTCCGATGACGACGCAGACCCTGCGCGGCCTGCGTAATGCCGGTGCCATGCATTGGCGCGGCGATCGGGCGACGGGGCATTTCGGCAGCGATCCGCTCGATACGAATCTGTCGTTCAACAACTTCATCGTGGCGTTCGAAGGATTGATGGGGCGCGACGGCATCCCCAGCACAGCGGACATGCAGCGCTTCACCAACTTCCAGCTCAAGGTGCAGCTGCCGCCGAATCCGGTGCGTGCGCTCGACAATTCGCTCAACGCCGCCCAGCAGCGTGGCAAGAACTTCTATGTCGGCTCGCGGCCGTCGGACGGGATCGAGATTCCCATCCTGGGGGGATTGATTCCGGGCGACACCGCGTTCAACTGCGAAGGCTGTCACCGTCTGGATCCGGCGCAGGGTTACTTTGGCACTGGCGGGTCGGCGAGCTTCGAAGGCATCACCCAGATCGTGAAGATCCCGCATCTGCGGAACATGTACGCCAAGGTCGGCATGTTTGGCGCGCCCAGGGTGAATTTCTTCGGCGCCCCGGACACCGGCAACATGGGCGACCAGATCCGCGGCTTCGGCTTCGTGAACGACGGCTCGGTCGACACACTGTTCCGCTTCTTCACGGCGGTGGTCTTCAATCCGCAGTTGAATGCCGGCTTCCCCATCCTCAATCCGGACGCGACTCGTCGCGACGTGGTGCAGTTCATGCTCGCCTTCGACAGCGACCTCGCACCCATCGTGGGTCAGCAGGTCACGCTCACCAGCGGCAATGCCAGCGCCGTGAACCCGCGTATCAATCTGCTCATTCAGCGGGCCAAAGCGAACTTCGTCTCGAAGGAGTTGGGGGGTGCGACCAGGGAGTGCGACCTGGTGGCCAAGGTGGCGCTTACCGGCAGCTTGAAGGGCTATCTGCTGGACGCGGCGGCGGGCGACTTCGTGGCCGCAGACGGCACCCGTCGTACCGACGCCTCACTGCGAGCACTGGCGACGACGACCGGGCAGGAGGTGACATATACCTGTGTCCCGCCGGGCTCGGGCCGGCGCATCGGTCTGGGTTTATAGCCTCCGAAGCGACGTAATCCTGGCAGCCCGTGCGCCCTGAACTGGCGCACGGGCTTTTCTTTTGTCGCTTGTGAGGGTGGAGGTGGTTCCGGGGCGGGGAAGCCGATACCATCATCGCTCGCCTTACAGACTAATCGACGAATCAAGGCTTGCGACTTCTCACTCTCACACGCTTGGCGTGCCTGTTGGTGGCCGCCGCATTTCTGACTGTGGCAGGGACGGCGCGGGCGGCTGACTCGCACCCAAATCAACTGCATCCCGCCCAGGGCTACATCGATCAGGCTGCCGCCGCAGTTCGCAGCCGGCCCGCAGACAGCGTTCGGGATGCGCAAGCCGCACTGAAACTGCTCGCCGACCAGCCGAACGCCGACCTGGAGATCCGGGCCCGCTTACTTCTTTGCGATCACCTCTCGGAACGGGACAAGGCAGGGGCCGAAACCGAAGTTGCGCGGGCTCGTGCCTTGCTGCCGCAGGCCACGCGCCGGGGGCTGGAGGCGGGCGTGCTCAATTGCGAAGGCACCATCCTGGAGACCGCCGGTGAAAACGCTCGGGCGCGCGAGCTGTACGAGCAGGCCGTGGCCGTCGCGACCCGCGCTCATGATGACGAGATGCTCGCGGCCTCATTGTTCGCCCGCGGATATCTGTTGGGCTTGCAGGGCCAATACGCCACCGGGCTCGCCGATCTGAAGCGTGCCCAGTCTTTATATGACGATCTGCAGCTGCCCGACCATTCGCTCACCGCGATGAATGGCATCGCCATTCTTTATAACCGCATGGGTGACTATGCCCAGGCGCGATACATGTACGACCAGGCACTCAAAGCCCAGCGCGACGCTGGGATGTATCGCGAGCAGAGCGTGACGCTTCACAACCTCGGCCGGGCGCATGAAAACCTGCGCGAGTGGGACGCGGCGCAAGCGGCGTTTCAAGAGACCTACGACATCAGCCGTCAATTGAATTACGCGCGCGGTGAAGCGTATGCGCTGCGGGGTCTGGCTGCGGTCAAAAATGCCAAAGGCGATCCGAACGGTGCTTTGCAGATTCTCGAACAAGCGATGGTTTTGCAGCGACAGACGCCGGACGCACGCTTGGAAGCGCAGATTCAGCTGGCGCGCGGCGTGGCGCTGCATCGGCTGCGGCAGCTGACAGCGAGCGCTGAAGCTCTCGAATCGGCACTCAAAGTGTTCCGTCAGGCTGATTCGCTCAATGAGCTGCGCGCGACTTATGGCGAGCTGGCGGCGGTGCTCTCGGACATGGGCAACTGGCGCGAAGGTTACGCTCAGCTGCTCAATGCGCAGGAAACGTCCGAGCGCATGTTCCGCAATCAGGTCGATCAGCGTTTTGCGACGTTGAAGGTGGAGTTCGATACCGCAGCCAAGGAAAAAGAGAACGCCTTGCTGATGCGCGAGAACAACGCCAACCAGCTGGCGTTGGCGGAAGGTCAGCGCGCGCGCAATCTGCAACGAGCGGTGATCGTTTTGACGGTCATCCTGGCGGTGCTGCTGGCAACCCTGGCCTGGCACCAATGGCGTTCGACCCGGCGCATGCACCGGCTCGCGATGACCGATGAGCTGACCGGCGTACCGAATCGTCGCGCCGTGCTGTCACGACTCGCGCCATTATTGCTGCAGCCGAATCCGCCCAGCTGTGCGATGCTGATCATCGATATCGATCACTTCAAGAGCATCAACGATCAGCATGGCCATGCGGAAGGCGACGAGGCGTTGAAGTCGGTGGCCCGCGAGCTGCGCGAGGACGTGCACGAGCCAGCCTTCATCGGCCGTCTTGGCGGTGAAGAGTTCGTGGTGGTTATTCCGGGGGCGGACTTCGACAAGGCCTATCGCCTGGCGGAGCGCTTCCGTGAAGGCGTGATGAGTATCGACACGCGACGATGGTTGAAGGATCGTCGCATTACGGTCAGCATCGGATTGACCATGGCCAAGGCGACCGGCGATACGTCCAGCACCATGTTGCAACGGGCGGACGCGGCGTTGTATGACGCGAAACGTGCGGGACGAAATTGCGTGAAGGCGCAGCTGCCCGCGGAAGAGAGTGAGGCGTCGGCACCGATGAAGCCGGCGCAAGTGGGATTCGCTTAGCTCACAACCCTAGGGGACATGATGACGATACTGCGAAGGGGCCTGCTGGCCGCCTGTGGATTGGTGGCATTCACAGCGCTGAGCACGGCCCATGCCGATGAGGACCAGGCACTCGCGCACGCGCGTCAGCTGCTCAAGAAAGTGATTCTGATCGATGGCCACAACGATTTGCCGTGGGCCATCCGCACCGACAAAAAAGCGCCCGGCAATGTGGCTGCCTATGATCTGCACGGCACAGTGCCGTTCCAGACCGATCTGAAACGGCTGGAGAAGGGCGGCATCGGCGCGCAGTTCTGGTCGGTCTACATTCCTGGCGAGATCGGCACCGGCTATGCGCGCACGCAGCTGGAGCAGATCGACATTGCCCGGCGCATGATCGAGCGTTATCCCAAGTTTCAGTTCGCGACCACGGTCGCTGACGTTCGCGCCGCGCATCGCCAGGGGCGCATCGCCTCGCTGATGGGCATGGAAGGCGGCCACGCCATCGAGAATTCGTTGGGTGCCTTGCGTGCGTACTACGATCTCGGCGTGCGTTACATGACGCTCACCCACAACGTGAATCTGGATTGGGCCGACTCGGCCGCCAAGCCGCCCGAGCACGGCGGTCTCACCAAATTCGGTGAGGAGGTCGTGCTGGAGATGAACAAGCTCGGCATGCTGGTCGATCTGTCGCACGTCTCCGATGGCACGATGGACGATGCGCTGCGCGTCTCGAAGGCGCCGGTGATTTTCTCGCATTCTTCGGCGCGCGCTATCTGCGATGTGCCGCGCAACGTGCCCGACAGTATTCTCAAGCGCTTGCCGGCAAACGGCGGCGTGGTGATGGTCACGTTCGTGGCAGGGTTCATCGATCCGGAAGTCGCCAAGATTCAGATGCCCGCCATCGCCGAAGTGGGCCGTCGCAGTCAGGGCAAGTCGGTGGAAGAGGCCGAGCGGATTGCCGACGAGGTCATGGGCAAGCTGCAGCTGCCCAAGACCAGCGTTGCCAAGGTCGCCGATCACATCGAGCATATCCGCAAGGTCGCCGGCGTGCAGCACATCGGACTGGGCGGCGACTACGACGGCAATTCCGATTGGCCGGTGGGACTCGAAGATGTGTCCAGTTACCCCATCTTGTTTGCCGAGCTGATTCGCCGCGGCTGGAGCGATGCGGACCTGACGCTGCTCGCCGGTGAAAACGTGCTGCGTGCCCTGGCCAAAGCCGAGGACGTGTCACGTCAGCTCGGCAAGAAATAAAGTGCTTAGACGAATGTGAGTGGCACCCAAGAGCGCTGGCAGTTCTGGATCGACCGTGGCGGCACGTTCACGGATGTGATCGGCCGCCGTGCGGACGGCGAGCTCGTAACTCTCAAACTGCTCTCTGAAAACCCGCAGCGTTATCGTGACGCTGCGGTTCAGGGCATTCGCGAGCTGCTGCAGCTCGCTGCCGATGCGCCCATTCCCGCCGAGCGCATCGACGCCGTGAAGATGGGCACGACAGTTGCGACCAATGCGCTTTTGGAGCGCAAAGGCGATCGCACCGTGTTGCTCATCACGCGTGGCTTCGCCGATGCGTTACGCATCGCGTATCAGCACCGTCCCAAGCTGTTCGTACGGCATATCGAGTTGCCCTCGTTGCTGTATGAGGAGGTTGTGGAGGTCGATGAGCGGGTGGGTGCCGATGGCGGCATCGTCCGTTCGTTGGATCTTGTGGCAGCTGAGCGGTCGCTGCGCGATGTCTTTGCTCGGGGTGTGCGCAGCTGCGCGGTCGTGTTGATGCATGGCTATCGCTATCCCGACCATGAGCGGCAGCTCGGCGAGCTCGCGCGTCGGATTGGGTTCTCGCAAGTGTCGGTCTCGCACGAAGTCAGCCCGTTGATGAAGCTGGTGTCGCGCGGTGACACCACCGTTGTGGATGCTTACTTGTCGCCGGTGTTGCGGCGGTATGTCGAGCAGGTGGCGTCGCAGTTACCGGGTGTCAGATTGCAGTTCATGCAGTCGTCGGGCGGGCTGACGGATGCGCATCAGTTTCAAGGGAAGGATGCGATTTTGTCGGGACCGGCGGGTGGCATCGTTGGCGCTGCGCGCGCCGCCAGTGAAGCAGGGTTTGAAAAGATCATCGGCTTCGACATGGGCGGCACGTCGACGGACGTGGCTCATTACGCGGGGGAGTATGAGCGGGCGTTCGATACTGAGGTCGCAGGTGTGCGGCTGCGAGCGCCGATCATGCAGATTCATACAGTCGCGGCGGGTGGTGGGTCGATCTGTCGCTTCGATGGTGTGAGATTGAGAGTGGGACCGGAGTCGGCGGGCGCCGATCCCGGGCCGGCTGCGTATCGTCGCGGCGGGCCGCTTACGGTGACGGATGCGAATGTGTTGCTGGGAAGGATTCAAGCGGATTTCTTCCCGGCGGTGTTTGGCAGTGGCGGCGATTTGCCGCTGGATGCCGCGGCGGTGAAAGAGAAGTTTGCGGCGTTGGCGGGGCAGGTCGCTGCGTCCGTCGGCACGGACGAGCAAGTCGCGACCGCGCACACGCCAGAGAGCATCGCTGCCGGCTGCATTCGAGTGGCCGTCGAGAACATGGCCAACGCCATCAAGAAGATCTCCGTGCAGCGGGGCCACGATGTTACCGAGTACACGCTCGTGTGCTTCGGCGGTGCGGCTGGGCAGCACGCCTGTTTGGTCGCTGATGCGCTGGGCATGCAGACGGTTTACATCCATCCGCTGGCGGGCGTGTTGTCCGCTTACGGCATTGGGCTCGCTGATGTGACCGCGATGAAGCAGCAGGCCGTCGAAGCGGAGTTGGGCGATGACGCACTCGCCGACCTGCAGCCTGCATTCGCCTCATTGGAGTCTTCCGCCCGCGAGGTCCTGCTGACGCAGGGCGTGCCGATGGAACGCATTCGCGTCGAGCGCAAGCTCGCAATCAAGTACGCAGGTACCGACAGCACGCTGCAGCTATCGCAGACGCCCGGGCCGAGTTCGCAGCTGGCCGCGCGCTTCTACGAAGAATATCGGCAGCGTTATGGGTTCCTGATGTCCGGCCGCGCGCTGGTCATCGAATCGATCAGCGTTGAAGCGATCGGAGCGTCACACCAGAGCCTCTCTCAGGCCACGGCGCAGCCGAAGAGCACAGCTTTACCTGCGCCTATCGACTCGCGCCCGGTTTACTTCGAAGGCTCCTGGCACCCAACGTCATTCTTCGAACGCACCTCTCTGCCGCCGGGCGCGAAGCTGCCCGGTCCGGCGGTCATTCGCGAGCGGAACACCACCATTGTGATCGAGCCGGGCTGGCAGGCCGAAGTCACGGCGCTAAATCATCTGGTCCTGCGCCGAACTCAGCCTCTGCGTCGTGAGCACGCCATCGGCACGCAAGCCGATCCCATTCTGCTCGAGGTATTCAACAACCTCTTCATGGCTATCGCCGAGCAGATGGGCGTCACGCTCGCCAACACGGCGACCTCCGTGAACATCAAAGAGCGACTCGACTTCTCCTGTGCGCTCTTTGATGAAGCCGGCCATCTAATCGCGAACGCCCCGCACATGCCCGTGCACTTGGGCTCGATGGGCGAGTCCGTCCAAGAGATCCTGCGACGCCGGGCCACCACGATGCGCCGAGGCGACGTTTTCGTCCTCAACGCGCCATACGCCGGTGGCACGCATCTGCCAGACGTGACCGTCGTCATGCCCGTCTTCATCGAAGACTCGCAGCAGCCAACGTTCTTCGTCGCCGCAAGAGGCCATCATGCCGACATCGGCGGTTCGACCCCCGGCTCGATGCCGGCGAACTCGACCAACATCGAAGAGGAGGGCGTGCTGCTCGACAACGTGCAACTCGTTTCGAACGGCGCGTTCCTCGAAGACGAGATGCGCAAGCTCCTGGCGTCCGGCAAGTACCCAGCGCGTAACGTCGAGCAGAATCTCGCAGATCTGCGCGCGCAAGTCGCAGCTTGTCAAAAGGGCGCCGCTGAGCTCGAAGCAATGGTCGCGCACTTCAGCTTGCCCGTCGTGCAAGCCTATATGCAGCACGTTCAGAACAATGCCGAGGAAGCGGTGCGGCGAGTCATCGACGCGCTTCACGACGGCGAGTTCACGTATGCCATGGACAATGGCGCCAGTATCAAAGTGTCGATTCGTATCGACAGCCAGTCGCGCTCGGCCACCATCGACTTCACCGGCACGAGCGCCCAACAGCGGAACAACTTCAATGCACCTGCACCGGTCACACGCGCCGCCGTGCTCTACGTGTTCCGAACGTTGGTGGACGATGAGATCCCGATGAATGCCGGCTGCCTGAAGCCGCTGAACCTGATCGTGCCAGTCGGCTCCATGCTGAATCCGCAAGCGCCGGCCGCCGTCGTCGCCGGCAATGTCGAGACCTCGCAAGTCGTCACCGATTGTTTATACGGCGCGCTCGGCGTGCTGGCTGCGAGCCAGGGCACGATGAACAATTTCACCTTCGGCGATGGCCAGCATCAGTACTACGAAACCATCGCGGGCGGTTCAGGCGCCGGGCCGGACTTTGACGGCACCGATGCGGTTCAAACCCACATGACGAACTCGCGGCTCACCGATCCCGAAGTGCTGGAGTGGCGCTTTCCCGTGAGATTGGATGCATTCAGCATCAGGCGAGGCTCCGGCGGCGCCGGCCGTTTCAAAGGCGGTGACGGCGTCGAACGTCGCGTGCGCTTTCTGAAAACGATGACGGCGAATATTCTCGCAAATCATCGCATCGTCGCGCCCTTCGGCGTGAAAGGCGGGCAGCCCGCGCAAGTCGGCGAGAACTGGATCGAGCGCGCCGACGGCACGGTCGAGCACTTCGGTGCCACGCATACGGCGCGGCTCGATAAAGACGACGTATTCGTGATCCGGACGCCCGGCGGCGGCGGCTTCGGCTGAGCGCTTCTCGCTCGTTCATGCATCGGTCGGTATAGCCGGCGTTGTCGCCAATAACATCCACCGCATTGTTACAAAGCTTTCGATTGCAGTTTTTTCCTGCCGGGTAACGCGCGCCTCTGAAATCCTTCAGGCGTTGCACTCCGACAACACGTCGGAACTCTTTTGGCGCAGATTCGTTGCAGAACATTCCTGGCAAATGGACCGAGATCTATGAAAACGTTGCGATGGGGGATCCTGCAAGCATTGGGCTTGTCAGTGATCGCGGTGGGTTCAGCCATCACGCCGAGCATCGTTGAAGCACAAGTCACCAGCGCGGTGGTGCGCGGACGGGTGTTGGCGAACGGCAACCCGGTGCCGGCGGGCGTGCAGGTGATTGCCACCAATTCGGAAACGGGCTTCACCAAACAAGCGATCACGCAGCAAGGCGGCTCGTATGCGCTGATCGGTCTGGTGCCGGGGACATATCAACTGAGGATTCAAGGCGACGGCTATCAACCCACGGCGCGCGCGGTGCGCGTGTCGATCGGTCAGACCATCGATCTGGATCTGAACGCCATGACCGAAGCCGTGGCGATTACTGACGAGGTGATCGTATCGGCCGAGCGGCTCGTCGAGATGCGCACCTCCGAGGTTGCGACCAATATCAGCGTCGAGCAAATCGAATCGCTGCCGCAAGGCAATCGCAATTTCCTGAACTTCGCCGCGCTCGCACCCGGCGTGCGCATCAACGATCGCGACACGGAGAAAACTTTCCAGGCCGGCGCGCTGACCGCGAACGCCGTGAACGTCTTTATCGACGGTGTCAGCTACAAGAATCAGGTGATCAACGGTGGCGTGGTCGGTCAGGATTCGAGCCGCGGCAATCCCTTCCCGCAGAATGCCGTGCAGGAATTCCGGGTGATAACGCAGAACTTCAAGGCCGAATACGAGCAGGCCTCGAGCGCCATCATCACGGCTAGAACGAAGTCGGGCACCAACGAGTTTCACGGCGACACGTTCATCTATTACCAGGACAAGAGCCTGGTGGCCCGCGACGATTTCGCGCGTCCCGGTGAGCCCAGGGCGCAGTACGAGCGCAAACAGTACGGTATGTCGTTCGGCGGCCCCATCATCCAGGACAAGCTGCATTTCTTCGTCGCGTACGAGGGCAACGACCAGGATCGCGCCGAGCGCGTGACACTGGGCAATCCCGCGGCCGCGCCGATCTTCGGTCAGTATGAAGGCTCGTTCGTGCAGCCGTTCCGCGAAGATCTGTTCTTCGGCAAGCTCGACTTCCAGCCGACTTACAACCAGACGATGGATCTGTCGTTCAGCCTGCGCGATGAGTCCGACATCAAGGACTTCAGCGGCCAGAACAGCTACGAGGCCGCCAACAACATCCAGAACGAGGTGCGCACCATCAAGTTCGGCCACACGTACGATGCCGAGAGCTTCACCAATGAGGCGACGCTGCTGTACATGAAGTACGAGTGGCATCCGACGCCGGTCAACTACGATCTGGTCGGTCGCGAGTACGTTGGCCTGATTCGCATCGGCGGCGGCTCGACCAAGCAGAGCATCGGTCAGGAAGTGTTGACGTTCAAGGACGATCTCACGTTCACCGAGTTCGACTGGCTGGGCGGCCACTCGGTGAAGACCGGCCTGCGTATCAGCAAGGTCGACTACAACGTGCAGAAATTCCAGAACTCCAATCCGATCTTCCGCTTCCGTCCCGAGATCGGCAATTTCGAGTTCCCGGCGGAAGCGGAGTACGGCACGGGCAATCCGGATCTGTCCGGCAAGACCACGCAGTATGGTCTGTACATTCAGGACGACTGGGAGGTCACAGCCAAGCTCACGTTGAATCTGGGCGTGCGCTGGGACTATGACACCGATCTGCTCGGCAAGGACTATGTAACCCCGGAGGCGATTCGGCAGGCGGCCTCGCAGTACGTGCCGGATCGTTACTTCACCGATGGCAGCGATCGTGACAGCCCGACCGATCTGATTCAGCCGCGTCTGGGTTTTTCGTTCGACATGTTCGACAACAACCGCACGGTGATCTTCGGCGGCGTCGGTCGCTACTTCGATCGCGTGTTGTACAACGAGATTCTCGACGAGCGCTTCCGGCTGCAGTGGGGCGTGCGCAAATTCCAGTTCTCATCGGACGGTTTGCCGCGCAACGGTCAGCCCACCATCGTGTGGAACGACGCATATCTGAGCGTAGCAGGTCTGAATTCGTTGATCGCGTCGGGCGTCGCGCCGAATCCGGAGATCTTCCTGATCGACAGCAAGACGCGTATTCCGGAGACGATTCAAGCCAGCTTCGGTGTGCGCCAGCGCCTCGGCGACGACTGGCTCACGTCGCTTACGTTCGCGCGCAATCGCAGTCGTCACGGCTTCACATACATCTTCGGCAACCGCAATCCCGATGGCTTGAACGGTCCGCTGCCCGATGAAGGCTGCTGCGCGCCGGTCCCCGGCGGCTTCGGCAACATTCTGGTGTCCAGCGATGCCAAGCAGACCTGGTACAACGGCGTGTACGTGACCCTGGAAAAGGCGTACAGCGAAGCCTCCCCGTGGGGTATGACACTCGCGTACACCTACAGCGAGGCGGAAGAAACGGGCGGCGATCTGTTCAGTCTCGACTACCCGCGAGTCTCCGACTATCCGCGTCATCCTACCAGCGGTGATGAGCGGCACCGCATCGTGATGACCGGTCTCATCGCGCTGCCGTGGGACGTGAAGTTCTCCTCGACGTTGACGCTGGGTTCGGGCACGGGTTACACGATCACGGATCAATCGCAGGGCACCGGCCCCGGCGAGATCCAATATCGTTACTATACGGGTCGGCCGGCGAAGCACTCGTTCCTGATTCCGGGAGTGGACGCGTGGGCCTATCGCAGCCTGGATTTCCGGCTGGAAAAGAGCTTCACATTCGGCGAATCGCAGGCTTTGAGCCTGGTCGGCGAGGTGTTCAACGTGTTCGACCACGAGAATTACGACCCGCGCTCGTACAACGGCAACATCCCGTTCGGCGGTCAAGTCAACGAGGCCTTCGGCAAACCGACAGAACTGATTGAACCCGGACGTCGATTCCAGGTCGGTATGACGTATAGTTTCTAGGTCTCCATCCAGGTACACCATGGCATTAGTACACGATGAGGTTGCATGACTCCTTCACCTGGCCACGGCTGTGTTGGCTCGTTGCGGCGGTACTGTTCGTAGGCGTCGCCGGCGCCGCGGAGCAGAAGCCGACCAAACCGAAGGTGCCTGGCGTCGTGGTGGAACGCTCGCGAGTGTTCGATCCGGAGCGCGATGGCGATCCGGTGATCAACAACCTGCAACGCCGCACCTTCCGCTTTTTCTGGGACACGACCAACAAGCAAAACGGTCTCGCGCCTGATCGCTTCCCATCGCCGTCCTTCGCGAGCACGGCGGCGGTGGGCTTCGCGCTCACGGCTTACGTGGTGGGCGCGGACCGAGGCTTCGTGTCGCGTTCGCAAGCGCGGTTGCGGACGCTACGCACCCTGCGATTCCTCGAGTCCATGCCGCAGGGGCCGGATGAAGCCGGCATGGGCGGCTACAAGGGCTTCTTCTATCACTTCGTTCACATGCACAACGGCCAGCGCTTCGGCACAACGGAGCTGTCGACCGTCGATACTGCGCTGCTGCTCGGTGGCGTGCTGTTGTCGCAAAGCTATTTCGATCGGGACACCAGCTCCGAGCGTGAGATTCGCGATCTGGCGGAGAAGATCTACTCTCGCGTCGATTGGCAGTGGGCCCAGAACCGGCCACCGACCATTGCGCTTGGTTGGCGCCCCGAGAGCGGCTTCATACGTTTCGACTGGCGCGGCTACAACGAAGCCATGTTGATGTACATCCTCGCGCTCGGTTCGCCCACGTATCCCATCGAGCCGGAGGCGTGGACGGAATGGACGCGCACGTACAAGGACACGTACGGCAAGTTTGAGGGGCAGGAATTCCTGTCGTTCGGCCCGCAATTTGGCCACCAGTATTCGCACGTGTGGATCGACTTCCGCGGCATCATGGACGCGTGGAATCGCGAGAAGGGTTACGACTATTTCGAGAACAGCCGGCGCGCTTCGTATGCTCAACGCGAGTACGCGCGGCAGAATCCGATGCGCTGGCGGGGTTACGACAGCGAGATCTGGGGCCTGACGGCCTGCGATGGGCCGGCGGATACGGTGCAGATCTTTGACGACGAGGAGCGCGGCTTCTTCACGTATGCGGCTCGCGCCACCGCGTCGCCTCATGTCGTCGACGACGGCACGATCGCACCGACGGCGTCGATCGGTTCGATTGCCTTCGCACCGGAGATCGCGATCCCGGCAATCCGTGCGTTCCGTGCGCGTTTCGGTGAGCACCTGTATCAGAAGTACGGTTTCCTGGATTCGGTGAACCCGAGTTTCACGTTCACCGATGTGCCGCTGCGCCATGGCAGGATCATCGAGGGCATCGGTTGGGTCGCGGACGACTACCTGGGCATCGACCAGGGGCCCATCGTCGCCATGATCGAGAACTATCGCAGCGGCTTGATCTGGAGCATCATGCGGAACAATCCGCACATACGGCGGGGATTGCAGCGGGCAGGATTTACGGGCGGTTGGCTCGATCAGCCCGCGCCTTCACGAACCCAGTTTTCGTTGAGTCATGGCAATTTCGAGGGCCAGTTTCGTCGCAGGGCTTGAAATTTCGTCGCGAGGCGATTCGCCACGCTTCTCCCGGCGTTGGCGCTGGCACTGGCTGGCTGCGGCCGCTCGAGCCATCGCAAGGAGATAACGTTCTGGGGCGCAGGCCGTGAAGGTGACATCTGTCTCTTATACACATCTGACGCTGC
>NZ_LSRW01000065.1:0-17888 GCF_003104955.1 Steroidobacter cummioxidans
GGCTCGGAGATGTGTATAAGAGACAGGCCGTGGAACGTGCCGCGGAGCGGTTGCGAAACAAGACTCCCGCGCCGTCGCCGGAGGAGCTGTCAGCATCGGCTCGACCGCCCGGGCGCACGTTGGAGCGCATTCTGATTCGTCACGAGGGGCGCGTGCACGTGTTGCCCCTGGAACGGATCGACTTCATCGAAGCTCAGGACGATTACCTGTCGTTCGCCGCCGCCGGTAAGCGGCTGCGCAAACAGCAGACCATGAGCGACCTGGAAACTCAGTTGGACCCCACGCGTTTCGTGCGTATCCACCGCTCGTTCATCCTGAACGTGGAGCGCCTGGCGCGTATCGACCTGTACGGCAAGGACAGCTGGCTGGCCATCCTGTCGGACGGCACCAAGCTGCCCATGTCGCGTACCGGGCATACCAAGTTGAAGGAGCTGATCGGATGAACTCACCCGGAGGCACTGCCATGACCGAAACGCATTCCACCCGTAACGAGCCGCCACGTTCAGAAGAATTTCAGTTCAGCGGCGATACGCTGCTCAGCAAGATCAAGGAGATCATCCGCGCCGGCAACGTCCGCCGCGTGATCATCAAGAACGAGGAGGGGCGCGTATTGATCGACATCCCCCTGACCTTGGGCGTCGTCGGCACCTTGCTCGCGCCGCAGCTCGCCGCCATCGGCGCGATCGCCGCGCTGGTGCTGAAGGGCTCCATCGTCATCGAAAAGGAAGTCGAGACTCCGCCCTCGGTGACGCCGTCGCCGTGAATCGCGGAGTAGTGTGAGTGGCAAGGCGCGTCGGCATCGTTGCGGTTGTCGCCTTGCTGCTTGCGCCGCTGCAGATGGCGGTCGCGTCGGCGGATTACGCGCTCGATGAATATTTGCAGCATATTGCAGACAGCTTGCCCGAGAAGACTGCGGAGGCGTTGAAACAAATCCACGGCACGCCGCGCCGATTGTTGGCGGCGCGTGCCTATCTGCGGGCTGGCGATACGCTGGATTCGCGCTGGAGCTGGACGACGAACGAGATCCAGTCGCACGCGCGCTCGCCGGAATATCGGGCGCTGCTCGCCGAGACCGACAAGGTTCGTGCGCGCTTTGAATCACAGAACCCCGGTTACACGTTGTATGCCAACACCGAGGCGCGCAGCCTCGAGCTGCAGATCGTTCGTTTCAATACCAATCCATCGGTTGGCCGAGTGGCTGCGACGCTGCATCGGCAGGCTCTGGTCGAAATCGCCGGGGCCTCCTATGCCTCGCTGGATCAAGCTGCTGCCGTCGGCCGTTTCAAACAATTCCTCGCCGACTGGCGGCCGCCGGCGGCCGCGCCACTGGCCGCGCCGGGGATTTCTCGACATGGTCAACTGCGTGCCATCGATTTTCAGATCATGAAAGGTGGCGCCATCGTGGCGGCTACCGACACCGGCACGGCCGAGCGCAATTGGGATGCGCCGGGATGGACAAAGAAATTGCAGGCGGCGGCGCAGGGCAGTAATTTCCGCGGGCCGCTGCAATCGCCCTACGAGCCGTGGCATTACGAATACGATCCGTGAGGCTGCTTATGAGAACTGTCGCTCGATCTTCTGGCTTGCTGCTGGGTGCGATCTTGCTCGCCGGTTGCACGGCGACGGCGCCGTCGAAGGTGCGCGTCGATATGGCGGAGAACGGTCTCCCCAATTGCCAGAGTTTCCAGTGGCTGCCGACACCGCAACAGCCTGCGTCGCTCACCGAGCAGCGGCTGAAGAACCAGATCATGGCGAAGCTCGAAGAGAAGGGCTATGCCCAAGCCGAGAAGGGCGATTGTCGCGTCACTTACGTGCTCGACATGCGTGAGCGGCCAGTGCGCAAGCCGGGCGTCGGTGTGGGCGTTGGCGGCGGCTCCGGAGGCATGGGTGGCGGGATTGGCGTGTCGCTGCCCATTGGCAAGCGCAACGAGCAGGCGGGCACGTTCACCGTCGACATCGTCGATGCAGCGAAGAACGCGCAGGTGTGGAGCGGCTCGCTCGACGCCACCTTCCTCAAGGCCGAGCCGAACGAGGACGAGACGCGCGAGATCGTCGCGAAGGTGTTGGAGAAGTATCCGGATCGAGCGCCGAAGTAGTCTCGGCGCTCGCAGGGATTACAAGCTCGGCGTGCGCGCCGAGAGATGGGTCTTCTCGTAGAGCTCCTGACATTGCACGTCGCGCTCGGCAGTGGGCTCGGCCTTCAGACGCGCCACCGGAATCTCCTGGCCACAGTCCACGCAATTGCCATACGTGCCTGCGCTGATCCGCTGCAGCGACGAGTCGATCATCCGCAACTCTTCCACGTCGCGCTCGATTTCCGTCAGGTTGGTATCGACGACCAGCGTCGCGAACGAGTCATCCTCCGCATCCCGCGCGCGCTCGGCGACATGCCCCGGATTCTCTTCCATCGACTTCGCTCGCGTCCGCTGCACTTCGTCGCGCAGCTGTTTTGCACGCTCTCGCAAGCGAGTTTTGAATGCCAACGCCTGCTGTTGATCGATCATGTGCACTCACCTTGAGGTGTTTCCATCAATACGTAACCCGCCGCCCGGCGACGGGTTCCTGAGCGAGGCAATGACGGCGCATTGCCTCGCACGCGTGTCGGTAATAGTCATGCAGCTCAGCGCTTGAATTTCTCCTTCACTTTAATAGCGGATGTGGTCATCCGGCCGAAACTGCGGTCACGGGCACGGCGCTCGTGGGTGGTCATTTCGGCCAACGCGGCCTCGCGCTGCAGTTTGCGATAGCTCGTCAGACGCCTGGGGTCGAGGTTGCCCGCCGCGATCGCGGCGAGCACCGCGCAGCCTGTCTCTGACTCGTGTTTGCAATCGCGGAAGTGGCATTGGGCGGCCAATGCCTCAATGTTGTCGAACACCGTGCGCAGGCCAGCTTCGACGGCGCCTATTCTCAGCTCGCGCATGCCCGGCGTGTCGATAACCCACGCGCCGTCATCGAGAGCAAACATTTCTCTCGACGTCGTCGTGTGTCGACCTTTGCTGTCGAGCTCGCGAATGCCCCCCGTGGCCTGCTGTGGCTTGCCAGTGAGCGTATTCACCAAGGTGGACTTGCCGACACCGGAAGAACCGACGAATGCGACGGTCTGGCCGGATTGCAGCCACGGGTCGAGCGCACTGACGGAGTTTGCATCCATTGCATTGACGGCGGCGACTGTCGCTGTCGCTCCCAGTGCATGGGCTGCGTCGATGAATTGCTGCGGGTCGTCACACTGGTCGGCCTTGGTAATCAGGATCACAGGCTCGACCTGCGCTTCGAATGCCACGGCGAGATATCGCTCCAAGCGCGACGGATTGAAATCGTCATTGCAGGACGTGACCACGAACAGCGTGTCGAGATTCGCCGCGATTGCCTGCAGTCGATGATCCGTGCCGGCCGCGTAGCGCTTGATCACAGAGTAAGGTGTGATCGCGCGCTGCACGCGAGGCGCGGCATGCTCGACGAGCACCCAGTCGCCGACGGTAATCGGCAATTCCAAAGATTCGATCAGGCGCGGCGGAACGGTAACACTGAATGTTCCCTGTTCCGATATGACAGCCAGGCCGCTCCGATGCACGCTGCTCACGCGCGCGGGATGAGCGGTTTCCAGATCTTCGAGTGTCAGTTGCCGAGAATGAAACGGCCGCCAGCCGAGGCGGGCCAGGGAAATAAAAGAAGATGACATGCGTGAGCCCCAAAAGTACGCGACGACATCCGCTCCTGGTCACAGGAACGGGCGTAACGGCGCCGGGGTGAACGCAACAGCTCGCTGTGTTTAGCGGGCGTGGACCATCAACCCGGCGGAGATCGCGGTTCGCACAGTCATAGATGTCTTGACCTCTCCTGGGTTGGTGAATTGAAGGAGGGGAAGGGTACTCGGGTGGCGGGAGGGGAGCAAGGGTGGTCGCTGGTGACTCAGCGGTGCGCGTATTCGGTGAAGACGAAATCGCGATTCTTCACGAGCGTGTGGCACGCGAATCCGCACTTCGCGTCGTGTTCCTGCGGCGGCGTGTCGGCGGTGGTGGCGGGCGTAAACGTATCGGAGGCGGCATCGTAATTGAAAGCTCCATACCCCCATCCGCCACTGTCCGCAAATCGTTTGCTGTCCTTCACCATGAAATCGACATCGGACTGTTTGCCTGGTGCCCACGGCTGACCCGGGTAAGCTTCCTTCTTGGTGGCGTGCCAATGGACCTTCGCCATCTTGGCGCCATCGGGAAAGGGTTTGCCGTTGTCCGGGATGCCTGCCTGGTACGCATCGATCATGGCCGGATTGCCAAGGATCGTTGCCAGGTGCTCGCCATTGTGACTGACGGCGATGACCTGCCAGCTTTCATAGCCCTTGAACTCGGAGAAGGCGAGTCCGCCGGGCACTTCTACCGAGTATTTGTCTGCGGCGGCGAATGCAATCGTCACCGTCAGAGCAATGCAGAAGGCCAGCGCACCGATGTACTTCGAAGCAGGATGCATGGCGAACTCGGCAGGCTCGAGAGCTTCAAGGCAGTATCGAGGCTTCAGTTGGCGCGTCTATACGTGTATGAGGGGGCGAGACTCTTTACCGAGCAGCGCAGATCGGATACCTGAATTCCATGACAGAGATCAAGCTGGCCTTCGACAGGGAAGGGCTCGCAGCCTTTCTCGACAACGCATTTCCTGCCGCTGCGCGCGCCTCGCTTGGCGAAGTGGCGTTCGTCAGGCTCAATCATGTGCAGATGACTTTGCAGCCGCAGCCCGAAATGGCGCGGCCTGGCAATATCGTTTCTGGTCCCGCGCTCATGGCGTTGATCGACGTCGCTGCCTATGCCGTCGTGCTGGCTCACATCGGTCCCGTCGCCATGGCCGTGACACACTCGATGAATGTCGCTTTTCTGCGCGCGTGTCGGTGGAACACGGTGGTTGCCGACGCCCGACTGATCAAGCTCGGCAAGCGTTTGGCCACGGTCGATGTGAGATTGTGGCAGGGCTCGGCAGAGCATCTGATTGCTCAATCTACAGTGGGCTATGCTCTGCCTTGAGTTGCCAGTTGGTCTCGATCAGGCGCTGCGCCGCCCGCATCGCTCCATCACCAAGAATCGTATCTGCCACTGCGGCCGCCCGCGCGCGGGTTCCATCGCTCAGCGCAGACTCGAGCGAAGTCGACAATGATGCTGCCGTTGGCGTCGGTCCGTCATGTGCCGAGCCGATCCCCAGATCCCAAACTCTGCTTGCCCAATACGGTTGATCCACAATCTGAGGCACGACCACTTGAGGTATTCCCGCGCGAGTTGCTGCGGTCGTTGTGCCGGCGCCGCCGTGATGAATCACTGCGGCTACGCGAGGAAACAACGCCTGTTGATTGACTTCGCCGACGATGAAGCAGTCGTCGCTGTTATCCACCAGCGCAAGCCCCGCCCAGCCGCGTGATAGCAGAACGCGGCGACCTTGCGCGCGCGCGACATCAATGGCCATTCGCGCGAAGTCTTTCGGTGCGGGAAGACTTCCGAGACCGACGTACACGGGCGGTGTGCCAGCATCGAGAAACGCGAGCAGTTCAGGCGGCAGCGGTCGCTCGTCCTGCAGAATCCATGCGCCGGTTTGGACGACGTCGATTTTCGCCGGCTGTTGCCAGGGCGCAAGCACGGGGTCTGCCGCGAGCCAAGGCTGGTCGGTGTAGCAGTAGTCGCGCACGTTATCGACCTTCGGCAAACCGACTGTTGCACGCAAGGCGTTGAGCCCGACACCGAACAGCTCATTCATGGTCTGCACATCTCTATCCCACAGCACCTGATTGTCCGCCACGTCCTTTGGCAGAGGGTGGCTCGGATACTCGAAGGGCCGTTGATGCGGCGAGGGAAGAAACATCGGACAGTACGCCGCATGCACATACCGCATGCCCAGTTTTTCCGCGACGGATCGTGCAGCGGCCACGGACGAGAAGAGGCCGGTCGCTACCATCACATCGCATCCTTGTGCCGCCGTGCTGATCGCTTCGTACTGAGCGGCTATTACCTGCGCGGCGACCTTGGGTAAGGAGAGCGTCGTGCGCTTCGGCAGCATCTCCGCGATCCAATCACGCACGGATCTGAAGGCAGGCAGTAGCGGCACGTCGGCGGCAGCGAAGAGTTTTAGGAACTCCTCATCGGGAGGTGCGCACACGCGAGCATCCGCGCCGAGCGCTCGTAGTGCGACGGCAAGCCCGAGTAAAGGTTGAACATCTCCACGCGATCCAAATGTGCTCAGCAGTACACGCATCTCACGGCCTCCTTTACGGCAAGGCCGGCGATACTGCGGCACGCCTCGGGCCTTCCGGCAAGCCCCCAGCTGCGGTATATTCTCAGCACGCCAGGCGGAACTCGGTTCGGCATCCGGCGTACCACCTCCCTTCTGCACATCACGAACGGCTCTTGCCCGCGCATGGCAAAGAAAAAGGACATCAGCCAGGCCGTCCGCGAAATCTGTCTTTGGTTTCCCGAGACCGAAGAGGTCCTTGCACACGGCTCTCCGGATTTCCGCGTGAAAGGCAAAACGTTTGCGACTTACGTCATCAATCATCACGGCGACGGTCGCATCGCGTTGTGGCTGAACGCGCCTCAAGGCGCGCAGCAGCACTACGTGAAGCAGGAGCCAAAGCACTTCTTCGTGCCGCCCTATGTCGGCCCGCGCGGCTGGCTGGGTGTGAATCTCGACAAGGGCATCTCCTGGAAGACGGTCGCAAAGCTCGTGCGTGATGCCTATACCAAGGTTGCGCCCGCGTCTTTGAGCGAATCGTTGGGGAAGACGATCGAGATATCGCCGCCAACTATGACGTTGGCACCGGAAGAGTTCGATCCGATGCAGTCGAAGCGCGCGCAGACTGTGCTGAAGGAGTTGCGCGCTATCTGTCTGTCGCTACCCGAGACCGCCGAGGACAAGCAGTTTGGTAACCCGGTCTGGCGTGCGGGCAAGAAAGTCTTCGCACAGGCGTACTGCTATCGAGCCGACCGCAAGCTCCAGCTTGCGTTCTGGGTCGGCGTCGATCAACAGGCGCTGTTGATTCGCGACCGGAATTTCAGCATCCCGGCCTATCTGGGTCACAACGGCTGGATCGCGCTCGATGTCACGAAGGACGCGAACTGGCGTGAGATCCGCTCGCTCGCGCTATTCAGCTATCGGCACTTTGCGCTCGGCAGGATGCTGAAGGTGTTGGATGCGCAAGGCGCCGGTTAGGCTGTCAGCGCCTCGCTTTTAAGCACGCGAGCAAACATGGCGGCGTCAACGTTCCCTCCAGACAGCACGACGCCGACACGCTTCCCAGTCCATCGATCTCGCTGTTGAGTCGCGGCCGCAAGCGCCGCCGCGCCGGCTCCCTCGGCGACGTTGTGAGTGGAGGTGTAGAGGAGGCGCATCGCACTCGCGACCTCTTCGTCACTGACGGCGATGACATCGTCAACCTCCCGCCGAATGATGTCGACCGCCTCCGGTACGGCCGATCGGCAGGCCATGCCGTCGGCGATGGCCGTAGTCGCAGGAGCATCGATAGCCCGGCCGCTCTGAAATGACTTTTGATAGGCCAGTGCCAAAGTCGACACCACGCCAATCAGACGAGTCTTCACGCCGCAGTGAGCGCGAGCCACGGCGGCGGCCGTGATGCCTGACCCCAAGCCAATCGGCACATACAAAACGTCCGGAGGCGCATCTCGTAACGCTTCGAAAAATTCCACATAGGCAGTAGCCACGCCTCGCACGAGCTCCGGATGGTACGACGGCACTCGGTGCAACCCGTCGCGCTCCGCGAGCAGGGCGGCGTGTTCCGATGACGCCTGAAAATCCTCACCGTACTCGACGAGCTCGACCCCCAGTGCGCGCATCGCTGCATTCTTCTCGATCGAGTTGCCCTGAGGCACCACGACCGTGGCGCTCAAGCCGTGCTGTCGAGCTGCGAAACCGATGGACTGACCGTGGTTGCCGCGAGTGGCGCTGACCAGATGCCGGACGTCGGGTTGCGTCCGCCGCAGCCAATCCGCGTACGTCAACCCACCACGGACCTTGAATGCGCCCAACGGTGTATGGTTCTCATGCTTGACCCAAACGTCGAAACCCAGCGCCTGCCTCAGCAACGGCCAGTTGTACTGAGGCGTCGGCGGCATCGCTGCGTAGACGATCCGCTGGGCACTCTCGATGGCGTCGCGCGTGAAAAGCATGATCTGACAATCCTGACTGGCCGGCATGAGGTGAGTGTATAGGCACTCGCAGGATTTATTTGTTCACATCGCGGCCCCGGTGAGCACGATTTGCTCATTCGTTGGTGCCTCTACTTGGCTATGATAGTCGCCATAGTCACGCGACCGAGCCGCCATGAAACATCTATCCATGCGCGCAACGTTCTTTTTGCTTGCGCTGACGATGTTCACAACGCCTGCCTACAGCGCGGAACAGTCGCGCCCGGTGCCGAGCCCGCCCGCCGCACAGTCGCCTGTGGTTCATCCCGATCGGAAAATCACGTTCACGCTCAGGGCGCCGGAAGCCCGTAATGTCGCTGTGGCGGGTGGTGACGGTTTGGGGATCGGCCCCTTCTCGATGACCAAAGACCCCGATGGCCTGTGGAGCGTGACCACGCCGCCCGCCGTGCCCGGATTCCATTACTACTGGTTCGTGCTCGATGGTGTGCAGGTCAACGACCCGGCCAGCGAAACATTCTTCGGTTACGGCAAGCCGACGGGTGGAGTGGAGGTGCCGGACCCCGGGGGCGACTTCTATGCCATCAAGGATGTTCCGCACGGCGAGGTGCGCGAGAAAACATATTTCTCGAAGACCACCGGCGCATGGCGGCGCGCGCTCGTGTACACGCCCCCGGACTACGATAGGAACATCAAGACTCGCTATCCTGTGCTGTTCTTGCAGCATGGCGCTGGAGAAAACGAAACCGGTTGGACGCGGCAAGGCCGCGCGCAGTTCATCCTCGACAACTTGATTGCCGCGGGCAAGGCAAAGCCGATGATCGTGGTGATGGATCGCGGCTACGCGACGCCAGACACACCGGACTTCAGACAGCAGAACATGCAGGTGGCTTTCAGTGCATTCGAGAAAGTCATCGTCGACGATCTGATCCCGACCATCGATGTCTCGTATCGAACGATTGCAGATCGTGAGCATCGAGCGCTGGCGGGCCTGTCGATGGGCGGCATGCAGACGTTCTTCATCGCGTCCCATCATCTGGACAAATTCGGCTACCTCGCCTCGCTCAGCGGGCCCATGGTTCGCAACGCCAGCCTGGAGAAATTATCGGAGATCACCATCCAGGGCCCATTCGATACCAAGGTCGCCTATGGCGGTATGTTTGCGGATCCCGCGGCCTTCAACCAGCGGGTGCGGCTGCTCTGGATCGGCGCGGGCGGCGCCGAGCCGGAAATGTTTCTCACCAGCATCGGCGGGGCGGTGAGCGCGCTGAAGGCGGCCGGCGTGCAGCTGGTGTACTACGAATCGGACGGCACAGCTCACGAATGGCAGACCTGGCGCCGCGGTCTGAACGATCTGGCGCCACGCCTGTTTCGCTGAGCTTCGCAGCAAGTCCGTCTAACGGCGTTTTATGAAGTCGACCATCAACGATGCAGCCGCGGCTGCATGCGTCTCGAGCAGCAAATGGCCGGCATCGAAGATGTGAGCTTCCATTCTCGGCAGCGCCTGCATCCATGACAGCGTTTCGGCCAGATCGAAGAAGGCATCGTGTCTTCCCCAGATCATCAGGGCAGGTGGCTGCCGGCGTGCGAGATATTCGGCGATGGTGTCGAAGTGGGCGGCATGGTTTCCATAGTCCTTGATGAGCGCCCGCTGCGTGTCCATTCTTCCCGGCAGGCACATGACCCGCCAATCTTCCTGCCAACCTTCGGACGAGATGCGCGCGGCGACATCCGGCGGAACGCTGGCAACATACTGATCGCGCGTGCCCTCTAATGTGAGATGTGCTGTCGCCGCCGCTTCGTTGTTCGCATTCGGCGCCGACCAGTAGGCCATAGTCGCGGCCCATTGCGGGCCGAAGCCTGTTCGATGAGCGTTGGCGTTTTGAACGATCAGGCCGAGCACTTGTTCGGGCGCCTGCATGGCGATGTGTAAACCCACGGGCGCGCCGAAGTCATGCAGGTAGATATAGCGCGGCCCGATCGCGAGCTGCTCCAGCAACTCTGTGATTGCCTCGCCGAACGCGGCAAATGAAGCCGCGGGCAGGACGTCCGACTCACCAAAGCCAGGCAGGTCGGGCGCGATCACAAATGCCACCTTCGCCAGCTCGGGGACGACTTCCCGAAACGAGCGCGCGGCAGTTGGAAAACCGTGCAGGAGCAGTACCGCCGGCTTGGATGTCTCACCGGCTGTGATGAAGGACAACTCTGTGCCGCCGGACAGTCGCAATCGTTGCCGGGTCGCTGGGTGCATGTTCGAGCTCCGTTCAAACCGACCCACCGTTAACGCGGCCCTGCGCCCAGCGTTCCCGTTCGAAACAGTTTCTGGCGCCTGCAGTGTCAAGGGCCATCGCCGGATCCGCGCCATCGAGGTCGCGGATCCGGCGAGCGGCTCAAGCTACTTTGCCTGCTGCGAGTGCGTGAACGTCGGCGGCTTTCAGGGCCTTGCCACCGATGGCCCAGTCGCCCCCTTCGAATTCCTTGATGCGAACCCACGTGACCGGGCGCATGTTCTCGCCTTCCACGGCCAGCATTGCATCCGTGACCTTGGCGATGAGCTCCTTCTTCTGCGTCGGGGTGAACACATCTTTGATGACATCGATAGTAACGAGCGGCATGACTTTCTCCTTCAGGGGTCTGGCGCGGACCATTCCGGCTCCAGTGGCAAAATCGTGTCACGGCGCTGGCGGGCAAGCTTGCAGACGGTCTGGAGAAATTCTGGAGATTGTTGGCAATCGCAGGGTTATCCTGGCGGACCTATGATCTACGCGTTCGGCGCCTACGAACTGGATCTGGCCACCGTCGAATTGCGGGCGGGCGGCACGGTCGTGGATCTGGAGCCGCAGGTGTTTGCGCTACTGGCGCTGCTGGTCGAAAACCGCGAGCGCGTGGTTTCCAGAGACGAGCTCATCGAGAAGGTCTGGGACGGGCGCGTCGTGTCGGATGCGGCTGTAGCCAGCCGGGTGAAAACAGCGCGTCAGGCGCTGGGCGACGATGGCAAATCCCAGCAATTCATCAAGACGATTCACGGCAACGGCTATCGGTTCGTAGCGAAAGCGAGGGCGCAGCGTCCGGCAACGGCGGTGATCGACTCCAGCACGCCAGCTCCGGCACTGGCGGACATGGTCCAGCGCCTCGACAAGATTTCCCGGCCGTCGCTAGCCGTGCTGCCGTTTCGTTACGTTGCTGGCGATGAGAGATATGCGACGTTGGCAAGTGCGCTGCCGGATGAGTTGATTGCCGATCTGTCGCGACTGCGCTGGCTGCTCGTGACTGCACGTGGATCCTCCTTCCGCCTGCGTGCGCCTGAGGCCGATTTCGGAGAGGTCGGACGCCTGCTGAACGTTCGCTATTGCTTGTCGGGCACGATCGAAGTGTCGGGCGAGCGGCTCGTAATACTGGTCGAGTTGGTTGACACCCATGACGGCGCCGTCGTCTGGGCCGATCGTTTCTCGGGGCGGATCGACGATGTGCACGCCTTGCGTGAGCAGATCCGATCTCAAGTGCTCATGGCGCTCGAGATCCGAATCCCGCTGCACGAAGCGGCTCTTGCACGCCTCACCGCTGTTGAGAATCTCGATGCGTGGTCCGCCTATCATCTGGGTTTGCAGCATTTGTATCGATTCAATCGCGTCGACAGCGGCGCGGCGCTGAATCTGTTTCAGCGCGCGGTGGCGCTGGATCCAACCTTTGCTCGCGCCAACGCGGGCCTGTCATTCGTGCATTTTCAAAGTGCCTTCATGCATTACACGGACGACATCGATGGTGCAGTTGATCGGGCGCGGCGTTTCGCAGAGCGCGGGCTCGAGCTCGATCCGCTCGATCCATTCGTCAACTTCACCATGGGGCGCACTTATTGGCTCGAAGGCGATCTCGAAACCAGTCTGAGCTGGCTCGAACGCGCGACCGACATAAGCCCGCACTATGCACAGGGAATATATGCTCGCGCCTGGACGGAAGCGCTTGCAGGCAAAACGCTCGATGGTCGGGATCATGTGGATCTGGCGATGCGTCTGAGTCCGCTCGATCCTTTGCACTACGCGATGCTCGCAACGCGCGGGCTCACTCATCTGGCTGCGGACGAAGATGAGCAAGCGGCTCATTGGGTCGAGCGCGGCGCCCGCTCGCCTGGCGCGCACGTATTGATCGGTGCCGTCGCTGCCGCCACTCACCACCTCGCCGGCAATTCGGTCCGTGCCAGCTTCTGGGCCGACAACGTCCGTCGCCGCATCGATTCACTCACGCGCGAAGTTTTCTTTCAATCCTTTCCAATCAGATCGGATGTCATGCGAGCCAGGGTGGACCGGGCGTTGCTCGCGCTGGGTTTCAGGTAGCAGAAAAAGCTGCGCCCGGGCAGCGAGGTGCTGGCCCGGGCGCGTCCGATCGAGAATCGGCAAAAGAGATCAGTGCTCTTCGGCGCGGAACGACTCGTGGCAGCCCTTGCAGGTCTTGCCAGTGTCGGCGAACGCGGACTTGATGCCGGCGACGTCACCGGCGTTGGCGGCGGACTGCAGCTTTGGCGCAGCCTCGCTGAAGTTCTTCATCGCGGTCTTGAACTCGGCCGGCTTGCTCCAGATCTCGGCCTTGGCCTGCGTCTTGCCGGCTTCCGGGCCGGAGCCCGCCGGGAACCACTTCTCCTGTGTGGCCGCGGCATCGTTCACCACGCTCGCCGCAGTCTTGATCGCCGCCAGGTCCGGCTTGTCGTTCCTGATCTGGTCGCGAATCACTTTGAAGGAGTCGCCGAGCTTGTGGTAATGGTCGTGACGGGCCTTTTGCAGCTCTTTGACATTGGTCGGCTCGGACGCCTGGGCCACCAGCGCCAGAGCGGGGGCGAGCAAGGTCGCGAATACGGCGGAACGAAGCACTCGATTCATGGATGACACCTGGCTATGCAGTTATGGCTAGGACGAATACGGTTCCAACAGGAACACCTTGGGGCCGTCAGCTTAGCCATCTTTGGCTGACAGTATGCTGACTTTTCTGTCATGCAGTCGTCGGTCGGTCGGGCCGACAAAGCTCATGCGCGGTGACTAAGTTGTTACCGAAGTACAGCCGTCAGCCGCGCGTCGTCGGCTATTCTCGTGGCTCACTTCAGGGGGCAGCAATGAATAAGACACGAGCATGGATCATCGCGACCGTCGCCACTGTGTTGGGCGCCTGTTCCAGCGCTCCGAGCCAGCAGCCAGTGCCGAAGGTGGCGGATCTCAGTGGGCGCTGGGTGCTGACGACCGAGAGTCAGATGGGCGCGCAGGATGCGCAAATGACCGTGCGTCAAACGGGCAGCGCGTTGGCGGGCACGATCAGCGGTCAGGCCGGCACCGTCGATTACACAGGCACGGTCAAGGGGTCGGCGGTAGCGTTCGACTTCACTATCAATGTGCAGGGCACCGCCTTGAAGCTCGACTACCGCGGCACGGTCGACGGCGACACCATGAAAGGCAAGACGGTGTTCGGCCAGTTTGGCGAAGGCACGTTCACGGCCAAGCGTCAGTAGCCCAACACGTCGCGTCTGGGCTCGACCCAGTTCGGCTCGAACGCCGGACAGTTGGGTTGATCTGTCATCACGAGCTCGGCGAAGCCCAGCTCCGGCTCGCGGTCATAGCGCAGGTCGCCGAGCACCAACCCCTGTTTGACCTGCGCGAGCCAGGGCATGCGAATGAAGCGGAACGCGGCGGCCGCTTCACAGTTGCTCCGCGCAAGATCCACCAACTGCGCGATCGGCGTGCCGATCTGCCCATACCACTTCAGCTGCTCCGTACTTGCTTCGGCAACCGGCACGAGCGGCGCAGTGATTTCGCGATCGAGGCTGCGGCTGAGGCATTGATCTGCCGTCAGCAACGCTGGCGACATAGCCAGCATCGCGCGTCGGATCACCGCGCTGTCCGACTCCTTGTGCAGCATCATGACTTCCCAGCACAACGGATTGACGGGCATGGGCGTGACCATGCCATCCAGGAGCGTGCTGTCCGGAAACTGTCGAGCGGCGATGGCATCGATCTGCGATCGGGCTGCCTGCGCGGTCATGACGAACATCGCCGTTGCTCCGAGCCAGACGGCGACACTGGCGCCGAGCGCCACGTTGGCCGGCGCGCGTTGACCGATCAGCAACATGCCGGCAACCAGCAAGGAGTAAGCAGCGGTCAACGGTCCCGGCACCATGCCGGTAAAGAAGCAGAGTGCGATGGCGAAGACCATGAGTAGCAGCACCGCGAACCGAGCGACACGGGTCTTGAAGATGAAAGCCAGCGGTGCGCAAGCGGCCCAGAACAGGGGCTCGATGATGAAGACCGAGTCGCCGTAGTACCAGCGATTGTCGAGCGGCCAGAACGGATGGACCCCGTAGTTGTTGGTGAAGTCCATCGCGATATGCAGCAAGGGCGTGAACAGCAACACTCCGCCCAGCAATGCGTAGTCCTGCGATGAAGGATGCAAGCCGCGCCTTCGCAACCACCACCGCGCAATCGCAAGGGTCGCTGCGCCGAGCAGCAGCGCTATCAGAATCGTGTGCGTGTGGCCGCGATGATGTAACAGATAGCTGATCTTGCCATCGAAGTATGAATACAGCAGATCGCTATCGGGCAGATTGCTGCCGATCGCGGCCAGCGTGACGCTCAGGTTGCGGCGGGTGGTCGCCGGCAATGTGCTGCGCTGGCCAGGCGCTACGCGCGCGGCGACTTCACCAACCAGCGTGCCGATGATGGTGTGGGTGAGGTTATCCATCCGGCCAGTGTACCTGCCCGCGAAACCGCCCGATCGGTTGACATGCGCCGGCCCGCCAGGGCAAGCTGGCTGAAAATCATCATCTGATGAATTAATTCGATTTTCGGCAACGGTTGCTCAGGGGGCGGCGATTCGCGACAGCGAATGCGCCGTGAGGCGCGCAATGACTTTCGCCATCGTCCTGCTTGCGTTGATATTGCTCATGCTGGCCGCGTATCGCGGTTACAGCGTGATTCTGTTTGCGCCCGTGGCGGCATTGCTGGCGGTGCTGCTGACCGATCCGTCCGCCGTGCCTGCAGTATTCACCGGCCTGTTCATGGAGCGGATGGTCGGGTTCCTGAAGCTTTACTTTCCGGTGTTCCTGCTGGGGGCAGTGTTCGGCAAGCTGATCGAGCTGTCGGGCTTCTCGCAGTCCATCGCCGCGGCCGTCATTCGTCTGGTCGGCCAGGAGCGCGCGATTCTTTCGATCGTGCTGGTATGCGCGCTGCTGACGTATGGCGGTGTCTCGCTGTTCGTCGTGGTATTCGCGGTTTATCCATTCGCTGCCGAGATGTTCCGGCGCGGCAATATTCCGAAGCGCCTGATTCCGGGCACGATTGCCCTGGGCGCCTTCACGTTCACCATGGATTCGCTGCCCGGCACGCCGCAGATCCAGAACATCATTCCAACGACGTTCTTCGGCACGACCACCTGGGCTGCGCCATTGCTGGGCACGATCGGCGGCGCGTTCATTCTGACGTGCGGCCTGTTGTATCTGGAGTGGCGCCGTCGGCAAGCGCTTCGCAGTGGCGAGGGCTACGGCACCGGCCACACCAACGAGCCGGAACAGGTGGCGACTGACAGCTCCGCGCATCCGCTGATCGCCATCCTGCCACTGTTGGTCGTCGGCATTGCCAATCTGATTCTGACGCGGCTGATCCCCCGTCTTTACGAGCCGACGATCGAAACGCATCTCGAAGGGCTGACACAGCCGCTGGTCACGCAGCTGTCGAGTGTCGTCGCGATCTGGGCCGTCATGGGCGCGCTGCTGTTGGGCATCGTGACCGTGCTGTTGTTTGCTTTCCGCCCGGTGGTGACGAAGTTTGCTGAAGGCACGAAGTCGGCGGTCGGCGGCGCGTTGCTGGCGTCGATGAATACCGCTTCCGAGTACGGCTTCGGCGCGGTCATCGCAGCGCTGCCTGGGTTTCTGATCATTCGCAATGCGTTGATGTCGATTCCCGATCCGCTGGTGAATGAAGCGATCACGGTGACCACCCTCGCCGGTATCACGGGCTCCGCTTCCGGCGGGCTCAGTATTGCGCTGGCCGCGATGTCCGAACATTTCATGTCAGCCGCCCAGGGCGCAGGCATTTCTCCAGACGTGTTGCATCGGGTGGCCGCAATGGCCAGCGGCGGCATGGATACGCTGCCCCACAACGGCGCCGTCATCACGTTGCTCGCAGTGACCGGGCTCACTCATCGGCAATCGTACAAAGACATCTTCGCGATCACGTGCATGAAGACGCTGGCCGTGTTTTTCGTCATCGGCGTGTATTACGCCACAGGCATCGTTTGAGTTACGACGTATGAAGAAATTGTTGGCTGGAATGCTGGCGGCGGTAGTGACTAGCGTCAGCGGATCGCTCCTCGCAGCGCCCTTGCCCAAAGCTGCCGAGCCCGAAGCCGTCGGCCTCTCGTCGCAGCGGTTGCAGCGCCTGACCGACGCATTCAACGCCGACGTTCAGAGCGGCAAGATTCCCGGCGCGGTCGTGATGATCGTGCGTCAAGGCAAGGTGGCGTATTCCCAAAGCTTCGGCTTCCAGGATCGCGCGGCGAGCAGCAGCATGCGGCCGGACTCGATCTTTCGCATCGCTTCGATGACCAAGCCGATCACCATCGTCGCGGCGTTGATGCTGGCGGAGGAGGGCAAGCTGCAGCTGATGGATCCGGCGTCGGTGTATCTGCCGCAGCTGAAGAACCTGCAGGTTGGCGTCGAGGTCAGAGAAGGCAGCGGCGAACGACGGTTGATGTTCGAGCCGGCGCGCCGTGAAGTGACGGTTCAGGATCTGATGCGTCATACCTCGGGCATGACCTACGGAATCTTCGGCGACTCGTTGGTGCAGCGGGCCTATCGCGAGGCCGGCACGATGGATGACCAGCAAACCAACGCGCAGATGATCGACAAGCTGGCGCAACTGCCGCTGGCGTTTCAACCCGGCGCCGCGTTCGAGTACGGCATGTCGAATGACGTGGTCGGCCGGATCGTGGAAGTGCGCAGCGGTGTGGATCTGAATCGATTCATTGTCGAGCGCATCGCCCGGCCGCTCGGTATGCGTGACACCGCATTCTTGCTGGACGCCGAGCAAACAACCCGATTGGCACAGGCGCAAGTCGCGCCCGGCGCGCCGCCACTTATCATAGGTTACAACCCGGCAAAGCCGCCGAAGTGGTTCTCCGGCGGCGGCGGTCTTTTGTCCACGGCGGAGGACTACGCGCGCTTCGGTCAGATGCTGTTGAATGGCGGCGAGCTGGACGGCGTGCGCCTGCTATCACGAAAAAGTGTCGAGCTCATGACCAGCAATCATCTGCCACCAGATGCGGGCTACGGTGCATTCACGCTGGAGCTGGGATTGACTGCGCCGTTGCCCCAATACGGCCAAGGTTACGGGCTCGGCGTCGGCGTGCGTCAGGAATCCGGCCGAAGCATGGTGCCCGGCTCGGTCGGGGACTATTACTGGGGCGGCGCCACGGGGCCCTACTTCTGGGTCGATCCGCAGGAAAAACTGGTTGCGGTCATGATGCTGCAAGCATCGGACATTCAGCTGCGCACTCACTATCGATCGTTGTTGCGCAATCTGGTCTATCAAGCCTTGCTGTAACATTCTGCCCGTTTGTCGCGAATGTTATAAATCACGGAAAGTCGCGATCGTTTCGCGTTGACCGCCGCATGCGAAAGGCGGCACCCTTCGAAGGTGAGTACTTCGCCTGTCATTCGCGCGCATGGAGCCGCCAGCTTTCTCAGTGGAGGCGGCGAGCCTGTCTCTTATACACATCTGACGCTGC
>NZ_LSRW01000066.1:0-6184 GCF_003104955.1 Steroidobacter cummioxidans
GCAGCGTCAGATGTGTATAAGAGACAGAGCCGGGCGCGAATGTCGTGGTGTTTGGCCTGGGCGGTATCGGCTTGAACGTGATCCAGGGCGCGCGGATGGTCGGTGCCAACAAGATCGTCGGCGTCGATATCAATCCAGGGCGCATCAAGCTCGCCGAAGAGTTCGGCATGACTCATTTCGTGAATCCGAAAGAGGTCGGCGGCGACCTGGTGGCACATCTGGTGAACATCACGGATGGTGGCGCCGACTACAGCTTCGAGTGCGTGGGCAACGTCGATCTGATGCGGCAGGCGCTGGAATGCTGCCATCGTGGCTGGGGCGTGTCCGTAATCATCGGCGTGGCGGGGGCGGGTCAGGAAATTCGCACGCGGCCGTTCCAACTGGTGACGGGCCGCGTCTGGAAGGGCTCAGCCTTCGGCGGCGCGCGTGGCCGCACCGATGTGCCGAAGATCGTCGACTGGTACATGGACGGCAAGATCAGGATCGACGAGCTGATCACGCACCAGATGCCCATCGAGCGCATCAACGATGCATTCGATCTGATGCACAAGGGCGAGTCGATTCGTAGCGTCGCGATCTTCTGAAGGCGATCGATCAACAACGTCTGGGGGAATGACCATGAGCGCTTTGAAAATTCATCCGTCGGTGGATGGCGGCGTGAAGCCCGGTAAAGCCGGCTTCGCCGGCGGCACCTTGACCTGCAAGTGCAAGGACAATCCGGTGACGGTCAAGCTGGAAGGCGATGTGGCCTTCAATCATGTCTGCGGCTGCACCAAGTGCTGGAAGCCGGAGGGCTCGCTGTTCTCGATGGTCGCGGTCATTCCGCGCGACAAGCTCAAAGTCACGGCCAACGCGCAGAAGCTGAAGATCGTCGATGAGTCAGCGGCGATCCAGCGCCATGCATGCACCGTCTGCGGCACGCACATGTATGGCCGCATCGAAAACAAGAACCATCCGTTCTATGGCTTCGACTTCGTGCATGTCGAGCTGTCGAGCGATGAGGGCTGGGCTGCGCCGGAGTTCGCGGCGTTCGTCTCGTCCATCATCGAGTCCGGCGCGAAGCCCGAAAACATGGGCGCGGTCCGTGCGCGGCTGACCGAGCTGGGCCTGACGCCCTATGACTGCCTGTCGCCGGCACTGATGGATCTGATCTCGGCCCACACCGCGAAGGCCAAAGGTGTGGTGGCGGCGTAACCGTTACCAACGGTGGTGAACGTGGCGGGCGATCTTCCGCTGGTAAAGCGAGCGGAGCGCTTGCATTGTTTCTGGGGGCAATGACGCAAGTTCGCTTGCGGCCGCGTTCGCCAGCGTCTGTGCCGGCGATTTCGCCCCGGGAATCACCACCGACACGGCGTCTTCCATCAGAATCCATCGCAGGGCGAACGCCGCCATCGACACGCCTTGCGGTACCCACGGACGAATCGACTCGACCGCTTCGAGCGCGACGTCGTAGGGCACGCCGGAGAAAGTCTCGCCGACGTCGAACGCTTCGCCATGGCGATTGAAATTGCGGTGATCGTCGGGCGAGAACTGCGAGTGCTGCGTCAGCTTGCCAGTCAGCAGGCCGCTGGCCAGCGGCACGCGAGCGATGATCGCCACCTGGCGAGCCTTGGCTTCGCGAAACAACAACTCCGCGGGTCGCTGGCGGAAGATGTTGTAGATGATCTGTACCGAGGTCACGCCGGGATATTCGATGGCCTTGAGCGCTTCCTCGATCTTTTCCACCGAGACTCCGTAGTGACGGATCTTGCCCGTCGCGACTAGCGCATCGAGCGCTTCGAATACTTCGGGGCGGTAATAAACGTCGGTGGGCGGACAATGCAGCTGCACCAGATCGAGGGTCTCAACGCCCAGGTTTTGCAAGCTGCGATCGATGAACGCTTCGAGATTGGCTCGGGTATAGCCGTCCGCGACATGGGGAGACAGACGCCGGCCGGCTTTGGTCGCGACGATGGGACGCTGACCCTGCCAATCTTTCAAGACCTCGCGAATGATCCGCTCGGAGCGGCCGTCGCCGTACACATCGGCGGTATCGATGAAATTTGTTCCGGTCTCGAGTGCCGCGCGTAACGCATCGCGCGCCTGAGCCTCATCGACATCGCCCCACGAGCCACCGATTGCCCACGCGCCGAAGCCAATATCTGCAATATTCCAGCCGGTGTGGCCGAAAGGGCGGGTGTGCATGGTCATGATGACTGAATTATGCGCGTGTCGGTCGTCGCCGTGCGAACAGTAGCAACAATCCACCCAGCAGTGTGACGAGATCCATCGAGCCGCCGCCACCGCGACTGTGACCGCCGTCGTTACCGCTGGGAACCGGGGTCGTTGCCGTCACCGAACTGGTTGCCTCGTTGTCCTCAGGATGCATGTCAGCCATGGTCGAGCCGAATGAGACATCGGCCGTGGCCTGAACTGAGCCGACATTCGTCGCCACTGCCGTGAACGAGAGAGCTTGGGAGGCGCCTTGTGCAAGTGGGCCCAGGGTGCAAGACGCGCCGCCGGTGGTCGGGCTGCAACCGCCAGGCAACGAACCAAGCGTGAAGCTCGAGCCCAGCCGGAAATTGACGATGCTTTCATCCGCCGCAGTCACGCCACGATTTGTCACAGTCACGGTGTAAGTAACGTTGCTTCCCTGCGTGACGCGGGTGCTGGACGGCGCGATGGCGATGCCAAGATCGCCTGCATCACCCGCGATCGCCGACGCTTGCGCCGAGTTGTCGCCAGCGCTGGCGTCGTTCTCATGCGCCGTTACTGTCGCGGTCACGGGAATATAGAGGGCGGCGGTGGGTGTCGTGTAGGTCACGACAGCAGTCACTTCCTCGCCGACTCGCAGCACAGGGATGGTGCACGTCGTGGTCGAGCAGCTGCCTCGGTCCGCGGTGATGCTCACATTCGTCAAGCCTGGGGGCAACGCGGCTGAGAGTTTCACAGCGGTAGCGTGATACGGGCCATTGTTCACGGCTCGCATGTTGAACGTGGACTCGTAGCCTTTGGGGCGAGTGCCGCTATGACCGCTGATCTCGACGTGCAGATCCGGAGCGACTTCAAACGTGGCCGCGCCACGCACGCCGGTATTGGCATGAATCATCGACGGACGATTGGGATCCAACACCAGTTGGCCGATGTACCACGGGCCACCGGCATCCGCGGCCGCGCGCAGCACTTCCCAGGTCTGGCCGGCATCGACCGAGCGAAGGATCGAAGACGAGCGTTGCACGCCAAACGAATATCCCGGATCGAGGCTCGCCGCATAAATCGTCGTCGGCACCACCGGATCGATGACGACCGAGCTGGCGCCATCACGGGCGATCATGGCGAATCGATTGTCTACGGCGAACGTGTCGCCGCCATCATTGCTGACCTGCAAGCCGCTCTCCGTCGCGACATAGACGCGCGCGGGGTTCGATGGATCGATGGCGATGCTGTGTACGTCCTGGCCGGTGAACGATTGGTTCCAGGTCAGACCGCGGTCGACGGAGCGATACAAACCTCCCGGCGTTCCGCCGAAGAAGCCTTGATAGACGCCGAGAAACATTCGCGTCGGATCGGCCGCATCGACTTGCATGTCCATGCCGAACAGATTCGTCGGCAGATTCGTGCTGTACGGCGACCACGTTGCACCACCGTCGGTGCTGCGATACACGCCTGCGGCCGGCGTCGACGACACCGTATAGACGTTTACATACATCGTGTTCGCATCCTGCGGATCGAAGGCGAACACCTGTGGCGAAAAGCCATTGAGATCCATGTTGGGCGCGCTCCATGACTGGCCGCCATCGACCGAGCGGAACACACCTCGATTGAACGCACCGAAGAAAATCGAATCCGGCACACCCGGCGTGACGGCGAGGCTCGCCTGGCCGAATTCGGACGATGGGCTCAAGGCCTGCGCCGCTGCCAGATTCAAACGCTTCCAATTGGAGTCGCCGCTGGCGGAGAACAGCCCGTTACCGCCACCGATGGTGTAGGTGTAGATCCGGGAACTGGCAGCAACTGTCGTGGCGAATTGCGTTGGATTGGACGCGATCGGCGATTGCGTCGCCTCGGTCCAGGTTTGCGCGTCGTTTTTTGAAAAGAGCGCTCCCTGCGCGCCGAGCACGACGATGCGCGTCGGCGCCGTGGCATCGATGCCTACGCCCTCGGCTTTCAACGGAGGGGTTGCACCGAGAATATTCCATGTGGCGCCGTAGTCCGTCGTCACGAGCAGCGAGGCCAGGCCCCAACCGATGGCGAGCGCCCGGCCGGGCGTTGCTGGGTCCACGGTGACGGACTTATACGAACCGCTACTGCCGACCGCCCAGGTTGCTCCTCCATCGGAGGAGTAGCGCAAGCCATTGTTGCTGGCAGCAATGAGATGAGTCGGCGACAGCAGCGCCAGGTCATAGATCAAGGTGCTGGTGTCGTCGGGGTCCGGGTTGACTTTGGTTTGCAGCCAGGGCGAGGCACCGCCGTCAGTGCTGCTGATCAGATCTTGGCCGCTGAAGCTGTAGATCGCATTGCCATTGTGCGGATCGACCAGAATCTTGCTGAAGGTCTGTTGCGGGGAGGTCACCGCCGACCAGGACTGACCACGATCGGCGCTGCGAAAAATCTGGTTGCCGCTGGCGTAATAAGTCGTGGCCCCGTTGGTGCCGATGCCCCAGACGCCCGCGCCGGCCGGTGCCACCTGAGCAAAACTCTGCCCGCCGTCATCTGAACGGAATACACCGTGATCCAGCACGGAGACGTACAGGCGATTGCCGTCGGTCGGGTCGACCGCGAGGCTGTTCACCTGGCTGGCGAAATCGCGCACGATCGTCCAGGTCACCCCGCCATCGACGGAGCGATGCACGCTGCGACTGAAGGTGGCGTAGAAAACATTGGCGGCGGTCGAGCTCGCCCGCACTTCGCCGAATGAGCCGCCCGGTGGACCTTTGATGGTCCACGTATTGACGCCCGCGTAGCTGGCGTCAGTCGGCACGGCCAGCGCGGCGCACAGCAGCGCCGCGCCCAGTCGCAGATAAGAAATCACCCGCTTTTCCCTTCATCGTCGTTGTTCGAGGCGGGGCAAGCATAGCAGGTTGCGCCTCACGGGCCGGGCCGGGGCTCGCGGAGCTCCGTTGGGCGTCGGCAGATTAAGACACTGGCGCTGGTGGTCAGCGCTTGCCCGCGGTCATGCTCCCGCTCAAGGTTTGGTCGTGCGCTTCCACGCCCAACCGCGGGGGCCAACGGTGTCCGCCGAGAACGCGCCGCGCTCGCCAAGCGGCTTGATGGGGCCGATGGTCGTGTCGTTCAGTGTCTGCCGCTCGAGCTCGGAGTTGATCTCGGCGCCGAGGATCACGACATAAGCGGACACATAGAACCACATCAACATCACGACCACGCCGCCGATGGCGCCGTATGCCTGACCGAAGGAATCGAAGTTGCGGACATAGATTGCAAACAGCGCGCCGCCGAGCAGCCAGAGCGTCGCGGCGATGACGGAGCCTGCGTTGACCCACTCCCAACGCGGGCGCGTTCGATGCGGAGCGATCCGATACAACACCGAGAGTGCAAATACTGCGATGACCCACAGCAGCGCCCAGCGTACGACCAGCAGGACCCATTGAGTAGCCGAGCCCAGGGGAATGAAGGCAAGCACGATCGGCACGGCCACGCCGATCAGCACCATCACCACGAAGCCGAGCACTCCGCACACCGTGAATGTGAGCGAGAGCAGCAATCGTTGCAGGAAAGAGCGGTGGTCATGCTCGTTGTACGCCACGTTGACCGCAGTAATCAGCGCGACCATGCCCTTGCGTGCGCTCCACATGGCGACCACGATGCCGATCACGACGCCGATGCTGAGCGTTTGATTGCGCTGGCTGATCAGCTGTTGCAACTGATTTTGCAGAATGTCCACGGTAGCTGGCGGCAGCATGGCACTGAAGGTTTGTATCTGCGCGGCGATCGCGTCGGGCGAGGCCACCAGGCCATAAATGGCAACGGCAGCGGCAAGACTGGGGAACACGGCAAGGAGTGCGAACGAACAAACGCCAGGCCGCCGGCGACGATTGGATTACGTTTTGTCCGCATCGAGCTGNTTTCTGGACGCGCCACACCACATCCCACCAGCCACGCCAGGCGATTTCTACCGGCCGGCGTGCGAGCCGTCCGCGGTTGAGCTCGGTGTTGTCGATCTTGCTGGAGTCGATGCGCGGAGGCA